>JBKJLJ010000847.1:0-4113 GCA_046597015.1 Bryobacteraceae bacterium | reverse complement strand
CGAACGACATTCGATTACTGAAGTCGGTTACGACGCAAACGGGGTTGGCGCTGGACAATGCGCGGTTGACGGCGTCGGTGGCGAACGAGGTGGCCCAGCGGATGATCATGAGCCGGGAGGTGGAGATTGCAAGGGAGGTGCAGGAGCGGCTGTTTCCGCAAAAGCTGCCGCCGGTCGCGGGGTTAGAGTATGCGGGGTACTGCCGGCCGGCGCGCGGGGTGGGCGGGGACTATTACGATTTCCTGCCGTTGGCGGATGGTCGATTCGGGATTGCGATTGGCGATGTGTCGGGTAAGGGGATTCCGGCTGCCTTGCTGATGGCGAGTTTGCAGGCATCGCTGCGAGGGCAGACGATGGCGGGGAATCGGGACTTAGCGTCGTTGATGTCGAACTTGAATAAGCTAATTTTTGATCTATCGCCGAGTAATCGATACGCGACCTTTTTTTACGGGGAGTATGATCCGTCCACGAAGGAGTTGAACTTCGTGAATGGCGGCCATAATCCGCCGATGATTCTCAGGGGCGAGGAGTGGATTCACTTAGAGGCGGGTGGGCCCGTCGTGGGATTATTCGGCCCGGCCCATTACGAGCAAAGCCAGATTACCTTAGCCGTGGGTGACTTACTGATTGGGTTTACGGACGGCATCAGCGAGGCGATGAACAGTGCGGATGAGGAGTGGGGGGAGGAGGAGTTGGCGAAGTGGGTAAAGGACCGGCGCCAGATGGGGGTAGTCGATTTGATTCCCGAGATTATGAAAGGGGCGGACTCCTTCGCGGCGGGGGCGCCGCAGCACGATGATATGACGTTGGTGGTGGCTCGGGTGACCGGCTAGCGGATTGGCGTGTTTCTAGGCGAGGCGCAACGCGCTGTAGAGATGGAACAGTTCAAAATCCGTTCGAACAACGGTGGGGTTCTCGCCGCGTTGCTGGATTTGCGCTGGGTTGATGGTGCCTAGATCGGCGGCCATGTTCAAGTATTCGATTTTGGCGGGATCGAGGCCCATGATGCGGCAGCAGGTGGCATCGACGGCGACGAGATCTTTGCCAAAGACGAGGACTCCAGCCTTTTTAGGAGTTCCCTGGATGGGTCCATTTCCTTCCATCCCGACTATGCCATCGACGATGGCAAAGGTCTGACGGAACTGGCGGTTAAGGGCGACGATGGATACGGGGATGCCGATTTGATGGAGGGTATTTTTAGGCCAACCGTAGATAGCGCCCGGGACGACGCCGAAGAGGTTTTTCATCGCGAGGGTGGCACCGGCCCAGTGATGCGTCTTCATTTTCGGCATAGACACGAGGAGATCGGCAGCGAGGACAGTATTGGGAAAGAAGAATTGAGGTTGCCCGGCGAAGTTTTTGATCGGGCTGACGTCGTCGCGATTCAGGTCGACAAAATGGTCTTCAAAGTCCTTGACGCCGTTCCAATATCCGGCCTCCTCGGCGAGGCCGAAGGTGTCGCGGCGGTGACCCGGACCTTCGGCTATGGTGACCGAGGCGGCACCGAGAGAGCGGAACGCATGGAGGGCGGCAGCAACCAGTGCGACATCGGTATTGATGGAGGTGGCTGCGTCAAATTCGACGAGGTTGGGTTTTAAGACGACGCGCTTGTCTTTCACCTGGAGCCCACAGAGGCGGATGCCGGTGAGGATGTGGGCGACGAGGTCTTCCTGATAGTTTTGGGCTTTGAGCACGGCGACGGGGGAGCTGCCAGCGAAGGGAATCGGCTCCGATTTCTGGCAAGAGGCTAGCGCGGCAGCGGCAGCGGCGGGGAGAAGCGCTCGGCGGGTGATACAGGGCTTCACGCGGTGACTCCGTCAGGGCGGAAATAGCGGTGACCCCCTTCGGGGGTGGCCAGAGCTTCGACGGCAGTGAGGATGAGATCGTGAGTTGGCGATTGACTTTCGGGTTCTTCGGGAAGGGCGGTGCCGAAGGAGCGGAGGCTGATGGCGAGCCAAGCGCGGGACCAGCGCGATCGGCTGTCCTGCCACATCTGATGGGCTTGTCGAAGAGCAGCGGCCAGGTCGGCTTCGCGACGGCCTTGGAGACCGAGCAGTGCGAGAGCGGTGGTTTCCGGATAGGAGGGCAACTCCACTCCGAGAGCGGCCTTGGCCCCATAGTTCCACCCGCCATCACTACAGCGGCGACCGAGGATCATGCCTTCACCGAGGACGATGCGACGGCTTAGTTCGGAGCTTCTGACTTGCATGGCCGCTTTCTTGAGGGCGACGAGCGTGTGAGCGGTCGGCTCAATCCAGGCGGTTGCGTCGGGGCGCCATGGCCAGCCTTGGAACTTTAGGTCATGCCCGGTGGGAGACTTATCAATCAGAGCGAAGAGGCGGGCGAAGAGACGAGTCTCTGAGCCGGAGGTCGCAAGCATCCAATCCAGGCCTTTGCGGAAAGCGGCGTCATGAACCTTGTTGGCACAGTGCAAAGTGATGGCGAGCGCAGTGCACCAGTGTGCTTCCGGAACATGGCCGTTAGGTTGCCATGCACCATCTTCGCGTTGCCAGGAACGAAGCAGCCGCCAGCCTTTTTGCCAGGCCGGGGACTCGCTCTCGCCTTGTAATGCGAGAAGGGCATAGGCGGAGGGTTCGAGCCAAGATCGTTTACCAGGGAAATATCCCCATCCCCCATCGGGGTTTTGGTGGCGGCGGAGCGCCTCAAGACGGGGGCGAAGATAGCCTTCGGGCATATCTACTGTATCGGTCGAAGACCTGAGGAACTTTAGGGGCAGTGAGCGTTCATCGGATTGTTACGTCGGCTCGAGTGGGCACTTGCTATGATTCGCCGGTTCGACCTTCTATATCTCCTCTCATTTAGAGCAGCGCCATCGACTTGGCCGTGCGCGAGAGAATCTCGAGCGCACGGTCCAGTTGGGGGCGGGTGTGGGTAGCGGTGACGATGGTGCGAATGCGGGCGCGGCCTTCGGGAACGGTGGGGAAACCAATGCCGGTGGCGAGCAGGCCATTTTCAAAGAGGGCGGCGGAGAAGGCGTGAGCGGTTTTGGCTTGACCGACCAGGATCGGGGTGATGGGGGTTTCGGAGCGGCCGGTGTCAAAGCCGAGGCCGGCTAGTTCAGCCTGGAAGTACCGGGTATTGGCCCACAGGGCTTCGATCCGCTCGGGTTCGTTTTCGAGAATATCGAAAGCGGCTAGGCAGGCGGCGGTGACGGCCGGGGGATGAGACGTGGAAAACAGAAACGGCCGGGCGCGGTGGTACAGATAGTCGATGAAATCCTTACTGCCGCAGACGTAGCCGCCGAGGACGCCGATGGATTTCGAAAGTGTCCCCACTTGGATTTCGACGCGGCCGTGGAGGCCGAAATGGTCGACCGTGCCGCGGCCATTGCGACCGAGGACGCCGGAGCTGTGGGCGTCATCGACCATCATGATGGCACCGTATTTTTCGGCGACGGCGACGAGTCCGGGGAGGGGGCCGATGTCGCCATCCATCGAGAAGACGCCATCGGTAATGAGCAGTTTGCGACCGGGGACGCCGTCGAGGGCGGCGAGTTTGGCTTCGGCGTCGACGGGGTCAGCGTGGCGGAAGACGTAGATTTTAGCGCGAGAGAGGCGGCAACCGTCGATGATGCTGGCGTGGTTGAGTTCGTCGGAGATGATGTGATCTTCCTTCGAAAGAATGGCGGAGACGGTGCCTGCGTTGGCGGTGAAACCGGACTGGAATACGACGCAGGCTTCGACGTTTTTGAAGGCGGCGATGCGGCGTTCCAGTTCCATGTGCATCGCCATGGTGCCGGAGATAGTGCGGACGGCTCCGGTGCCGGCGCCGTAGGCGTTGACGGCGGCGAGGGCCGCTTCCTTCAACTTGGGATGGTTGGCGAGGCCGAGGTAGTTATTCGAGGCGAGGTTGATGACTTCCTTGCCGTCGTAGCGGCTGATGGGCTCGCAGGGGCTTTCGAGTTCGCGGAGGCGTTGATAGGTGCCGTTGGCGCGGAAGGAATCAATTTGCTCGGAGAGGAAGGCGAGGGGCGAGGTTCTGGCCATGCGGTTAGATCTCGCGGATTCGCATTTGCTTGTATTCGATCCAACTGGCGCTTTGGTGCGCTTGCAGAAGAATGTGACCGGCTTCGAGGCGGTCGAGTGAGTTGTA
>JBKJLJ010000813.1:0-6588 GCA_046597015.1 Bryobacteraceae bacterium | reverse complement strand
CAATAAAGGCGTGATCCTTTCTATAGGCACCGACCTAGCCGAAGTCCTCCGCATCCGCGACGCCCACGCCCGCTTCGGGGACCGCTTCCTACTCCGCGTCTTCACTCCCCACGAGATCGCTTACTCCCTCGCCAAGGCTAATCGCTTCGAACGCCTTGCTGCTCGATTCGCCGCCAAAGAAGCGCTCATGAAGGCCATCGGCACCGGACTGACGCAGGGCGTCTCCTGGCATGACGTCGAAGTCACGAACCTTCCGTCCGGCCGGCCCACCTTGCGTCTCTCCGGCCAAGCCGCCGTACATGCGCAACGCCTGGGAGCCCGCAACATACACGTCTCCCTCACCCACACCGCCGCCATGGCGATGGCCGTCGTAATTCTCGAGGACTAACCCACCACCGCGCCGTTCTTACCTTGGCCCGCCGGACGCAATTGCGCATCCTCCAACCGCTTGGCTTCCTGAAAGGTGTAAATCATGCGATGAATCACGGTCAGGTTGGCCAGCACCGCAATCACCCACAACACCGGCGCCATCCGGTCAAAAAGCGCCCCGATAATCAACAACACCACCCGCTCCGGTCGCTCCGCAAAGCCAACCTTACACTGCGGTATCGTGTTCTCCGCCCGGGCTCTGGTATAGCTCACCATCACCGATCCGGTCATCACCACTGCCGTCAGGACCACATAGAAGAACCGGTCAATCGACGCGTAGTACACGAGCAAACCCATCAACAAAGCCAAATCGGAATAGCGATCCAACACCGAATCAAAGAACCCACCGAACATCGTCACTTGATTCGTATGCCGCGCCACCCGGCCGTCAACCATGTCGAATAGCCCGGCCCCCAAGACAACTATCCCGCCCGCCAAGAACTCGCCCCGACCTAGCAGCACCGCGGCATAGACGTTAATCAGCAACCCGATAAACGTCAGCATGTTCGGATGAATCTTCGAAAGCGCTAATCCTCGCACGATCAGAAGGATCACCTGATTGCAAGCTTCGCCGACGGCGCGGGTAATCGTCATGTGCCGTTAGGCCTCCAGCTTGTCCCCGTGGATCGTCACTATTCGAACCACTTCATACTCCAACGATCCACCCGGAACCGTGATCTTCAATTCGTCCCCCACCCGCCGGTTCAGTAGCCCGCGCCCGATCGGAGAACTAGTAGAAACCATCCCCTTCTTCGCGTCAGACTCCTCACTTGTCACCAGCTTGTACTCAATCTCCACCGCTTTCAGGATGTCGTATACCAATACCGACGAACCAAATCCAATGCGGTCCCGCGGCACCTTCGTCAAATCGATCATCGAAAGCTCTGCCAAACGCTGCTGTAACTGGCCGAGCCGCGCGTTCACCATACCCTGCCGCTCTTTTGCCGCATGGTATTCCGCATTTTCGCTCAGGTCACCCAACTCCCGCGCCCGCAGGATCTCCCTTGGCAACTCGTTACGGAACTCATATTCAAGCGCCGTAATCTCATCTTGCAATTTCTTCTTCAGTGCTTCCATTGAACCAACTTCCATTGACGACCGATCGTATTCAGTATACCTAGCCCGCGGTCTTCACTGGCCAAAGATGTACGCCCGCGCCTGCGCCTCCCCGCATTTCACCAAAAACACGTTGTCTACGCCAACTCTCGGGCCCATCTTCACGGTCACCTGCACGAGGCCCGGCGCCAAACCCTCCCGCCGCCGCACACTGACCAAGCTTCCTCCCCCCTCTTCCGCCGTCACCACCACCTCCTGCGCCGTTGCCGCC
The DNA here is from genome assembly GCA_046597015.1 of Bryobacteraceae bacterium. GTDB lineage: Bacteria > Acidobacteriota > Terriglobia > Bryobacterales > Bryobacteraceae. Next base: position 4,832 of record JBKJLJ010000813.1, on the reverse strand, counting down.
AAGCCCACCCGATCCGTCGTAAACAGCCACATCTCCACCGTCGACCCCGCGTCGGCCTCTTGGTCGGGATACGGCAAAAACGTGATGTTCGCCGCCTGTCGAGAGGGCACGCCAAACCAATACGGAATGCGAGCGGCCCGCTGACCTTCCGGCCCGCTCACGAGCACATACCCACTATGCTCTCCTGCCCCAAATTCACTCGCCCCCCAATTCAAACGAAACGTCGTCGTCCCGCCTTCCGCCAGATCAAACTCCGTCGGCTCCACCGCCGGCACAATCCCTTTTCCGGCCTCTACGGACACCGTGTATCGCCCCGGCTCGCCGCCGACGTGATCCACCGTTACCATGCGCGAACCCGGCCCCCCCGCCCCTCCCGCACCGAAATTCAATACCGACGGCTGAAACACCAGCGGAGACGACGCCGCGTTCAACAAGTCTAACTTTCCCCCTCCACCTGTCTGCGGCGATCGCGCCGCCCCGAATACCGATGCCCCGTTAATCAACAGCGAGCGATATTGCCCTGCCGTCAACCCCGGACGCACCTGCTTCAATACCGCGTATGCCCCCGTCACCAGCGGCGCCGAAAAGCTGGTCCCCTGGACTATCGTATAACCGCTCGCATTGTACACTCCCCCCCGCGGCTCTGCCGTCCCCGCCGCCGTAACCATGTACTGGCCTACCGCCACCACATCCGGAGCTATCCGCGCGTCCACCGTCGGGCCCCGCGAGGAAAACGACGAAAGCGGCTGCGAACTCAACTCAAACGACACCGTGTTCGAAAACGTCATCGTTACCATCGACTCCGGGGCGTCCGCCACTGCTTGTTTGAGGAACTTCCCCGACTCAAAGCCCACCATCAACGCCGGCAACAACGCCCCCTCAACCGCCATCGTAAAGGGATTCGGGTCCAACGCATGGGTATAAACTACCGCTCCAATCGCCCCCGCCGCCGCCGCATTGTTCAACTTCACGCTGAAGTTACAACTGCCCCGTAGAACCAGCGCCACCGCCCCTTGCAATCGCTCGCCGGGCAGCGGACTACAAGCCAGCCCCGTCGGATCGATTCTACTCACGTCCACCAGCTTCCCCTGAATCGGAACCAGCGGCCGCGGTCCCGTCGACGCCACCGCAAACACCTCCCCCGCCCCGGCCAGCCTAACACCCTGCCCCAGTAATCGCTCGTTCGAAATCGAACCCACGGAAATCCCGAACCCCGCCACCGCCGGCGCGTCCACCGACCCAATATCCGGACCTTCATTCCCCGCCGCCTTCACCACCATTACCCCCATCGCCACCGCACGCTTCACCGCATCCGATATCGGGTCCACCTCCTCCCGGAACGGTGGTGAAAAGCCCAAGCTAATATTCACCACGTCCATCCCGTCCGCCACGGCATCATCCAAAGCTCGCAAAAAAGCCCCCGAATTTGCTTCGTCCCCGGTCACCCCACCAAACACCCGGTATGACCCAATCCAAGCACTTGGGGCCGCCCCCACCAAAGCACCATAGGGACTCATCACACGGCCCCCCGCCGCCACCATCGCCACTGCCGTCCCGTGCCCCGCTCCGTCCACTATCGATTCCGGCGTCCCGTTTAACCCGTCGTAACTCCGCTGCACAATCACTTTCCCATTCGTCGCCGCTCGGAAGGACTCGCTCGAAACCCGCGGAAAACCCTCCGGTGCCTTTAAATCCCCCTCCTGAAACCCAGGGTGACTCGTATTGACTCCTGTATCGATAATCCCAATTTTCATCCCCTGCCCGGCCCGACTCGGATCCGCCAGCCGCTCCCAAGTCTGACGAATGCCATGGCTCTGCAATGCCCGATCCAAGTTCGTATGCGCCCGCACCACCGGTGTCACCCGCCGTACCCCCGCCATTGTCTCCAGCGCCACACGGTCCGGAGACTCCACCACCATCGCGTTCCCCACCGTCTCCACCCGCCCCCGCACCCGATGCCGCGTACCCATCTGCCGTTCCAACCGGTCCTGAGCGGCCCGCCGAACGGCTCGCGTCGGCCGCGCCTCTTCGGTTAACTCGACAATATAAAGGTTAGGCACCACCTGCCCAAACAGCAGCGCCGAACCCAACAAAAACAGAAACAACCGCATCATCATCGCTCTCCTACCTCACCGGCAATGAAGCTACCTTCGAAGCCACTCCATTCATGGTAATCACAACCGGCTGAATCCCCACCGGCGACTCCATGGGCACCGTTGCGTTCACTTGGTACAATCCCACAAACCCCGGCGCCAATCCTGCAAAAAGCACCGTCGCATTCTGTCCGCCAATCGTCACCTGCGCCCCTATCTTGCACGGCGCCAACAGCGTCGCCGACGCCGCCTCCCCGGTCCGCGGCTGGTTATCCACCGGGCCCAATCCATTCGCGTAAAGTTGCACAACCCCGCCCCGCGGCACTGCCGTTCCCCCCGTCACCAACCGGAAGTTCTGATCCAGCGCCGCGATCAACTGCCGACCGCTCGTCGCATCCGAATATTCAAAGAACGCTGGTGAAACCTCGTTCAGCGCCACCGTCAATCGTGAACTGGAGTACTCCCCGTTACTCACCTTGATCTGCACTTGCGACACCCCCGCTAACTCCCAGGGCACCTGCACATTCACCTGCCCCGGGCTGACAAACGAAATCGCCCCCGGATAGCTCTGCCGCGTCTGTCCGGGAACATCGAAACCCACGCTCAGCTTCGCCAGAGAAATTGGCAAATAGTTCGTTCCAAACACCCGCGTCTGGTCCGTAAAGGAAGCTCCAAATAGCGAAATGTACGATCCCGGAGCCAAGCCGCGGCCCAACTGGCCGCTCGCCGCATTCACAACGCCATCGCTCCGCAGCGCCGGCTCCTGAATCACCGTACCGACAAACTCTACGCGCGGATCCCCCCCGTTCAACGGCTCCACGGAAAACACCTGCTGCCCCAACGCCGCTCCGGCCGTCACTCGCGCCTCCGCAATGCCAAGCTCATCGGTCGATTGCGAAGCCTGCGTAATTCCTCCGCCGCCGACGTCCGCCCGAAAACGAACCCGCAAATTCGATATCGGCGCGCCATACTGGTCCACAAATTTGGCCAATAAAATCAAGCCCCGTCCCGGTCCCCGCGTAAACGCGTCCCCGTCCATCGCAAACGCGTTGAACGCCACGTTGTCGCCTTGCAGGTACATGTAAGGAACCCGCAACGGCGTCCCACCACCCTCCACTCGAATAATCCCTTCGTACAACCCCGCCCGCGGCTTCGTGCCTTCCAACCGCACCGTAACCGTCGTCTCCTGATTCGCCCCTAGCGTCACCGTACTTGGAGTTAACGTCACCCGCGCATTCGCATCCGTATCGCGCTGCACCACACTCAGCCGCACGTTCGCCGACGCCGACCCTGCGTTGCGCAGCCGTAAGGTCCTAGTCACCGGCAGCGACGTCGCGGTCAATAGCTCGCCAAACGACAAAGTTGCAGGCGATGCCAGCACCGTTGCCTTTAACGCATTCGCCGCGTCCAACTTCCCGGCCCCCATCGCCACCGCCCGCGCGTCAACTGCCTGATTCTGGTAGTCAAAATCAGTGACCCGCGCATCGGCGGTATTCACAACTGCCGACTTCAGCCAAGCCGGAGCCAACCCCGGGTTCCGCTGCTTCACCATTGCCACCGCCCCCGCCACCATGGGGGCCGAAAAGCTGGTCCCTTCCACACTCCGATACCGAGAAACATCGAACATATCGCCATTCGGGTCGTAGCTCTGGGTCGCCACATAAACATCCGTCCCCACCGCTACCAACTCCGGCTTAATCAGCGCATCGCCAATTGAAGGCCCCTGCGAACTAAAAACCGCCATGTCGTCGGCCGTTGCAGTAACTGGCCGCAGCGCCGCATCAAAGCCGACCCGCGCCCGTGGCGTCGTGGTTAAATACTGTTTCAACGCCAATCCGTCCCGATTTCCAATCAACACCAGCGGAATCGTCGTTCCCTCCAAGCCCGTCGCCACAAAGACCCCATTGCTGCTCGCCTGATAAACCACCACACCCAGCGCTCCCGCTCGCTCCGCGTTCGTCAATTTCGTCAAAAACGAACAATCGCCCCGCAAAATCAGCGCCACCGAACCCGCCAAGGCCCCCGTCCCCAACGGCTCACAGGCCTTCCCTGTCCCATCCAAACCCGCCACATCCACTAGAGGCGAGGGATTCACCGCCAAGGCCTGACTCCCCGTCCCAAACCGCGCATTGATCTGTTGCAGCGATGCCGGTCCACCCTCCACCCTTACAGTCTGCACCAAAATCCGGCTATTCGTTGTTGCTCCCACGGTAATCGCCGAAGGGGCGGAACCCGGCGAAGAAATCGAATTCCGCGTCGGAATCTTCCCGCCCACATCCCCGTCGTTGCCCGCACTCGCCACTACCACCATCCCCGCCCGAATCGCGTTCTCCACCGCTTCCACCTGAATATCACACGCCGTCTGGCCCGTCTTACCGCAGATCGTCCCCCGGTCGTTCGGGCCCCATACCGCCGCCTGCCCCAGGGACAGGCTAACAATGTCCATCCCATCGGCCAGCGCCGCTTCCAACCCGCGGATAATCGCCAGATCGTCGGAAAAATCGTTTATTCCCGGGGAACCAAACACCTTGTAGTTCCCGAGATACGCCTTCGGAGCAATCCCCGTAACGCTCGCGCCTGGGCCCTGCATCGCTCTCCCTGCCGCCAACATCGCCGACGCCGTTCCATGCCCCACGCGGTCGCGAGGGCTCAAATCATCCGGTCGTGTGTCGCTCTCGAATAAATATACGAGCGAATCCACAAAGCTGCGCGCCGCAATCACCTTGTTACTCGTATAAG
>JBKJLJ010000793.1:0-9939 GCA_046597015.1 Bryobacteraceae bacterium | reverse complement strand
CGACTTGATCGACAAGCTCATTGCCGCCGCGCTCCGCGAAGTGGAAAGCCGTAACCAAAACGAACCCAGTGAATCCCGCCACAAAGTAGCCCAACAGATCGCTATCGGCGCGCTGCGCTACTTCATGCTGAAGTTCACCCGCCCGACCGTCATCGCCTTCGATTTCCAGGAAGCGCTGAGCTTTACCGGCGAAACCGGGCCCTACATTCAATACGCCGCCGTCCGCGCGGGCAAAATCCTCGCCAAATCCAGCGAACCCATCGCTCCGCTGCCGGCTAACCTGGAGCCGATTCTGGCCGACGAAGAGCTCTGGCAGTCGCTCCTCGCCGCCGCCCGCACCGACTCCGCCCTCGGCCTCGCCATCGCCGTCGATGAACCGGCCCACCTCGCCCGCTATGCCTTCCAACTCGCGCAGGCTTACAGTAACTTCTACCAGAAATACCCCGTCTTGAGTGAGACTGACCCGGACAAACGGAATTTTCTCCTCTGGTTAACCGCCACTTACCGCGCCCAACTCGTCCGCACCCTGGGTCTGCTCGGTATCGCCGTCCCCGCGTTCATGTAACTTTGAAAAGGAATCATGCTTAGTAAGAACTCATTCGCCACCGCCGCCGTACTCTCCGTCAACGGCAAAGACTACCGCTACTTCTCTCTCCGCGCCCTTGAGGCCGCCGGCAAAACGAAGCTCGCGAACCTCCCCTACTCCATCCGCATTGTTCTCGAGAACCTCCTCCGGAACGAAGACGATCTCTCTGTAAAGGCCGCCGACATCGAGTATGTTGCCAAGTGGGACGTCAACGCCCCCGCCCAGGAAATCGCGATGAGCCCCGCCCGCGTCCTGCTGCAGGATTTCACTGGCGTCCCCTGCGTCGTCGATCTTGCCGCCATGCGCGATGCCCTCGCCAAAATGGGGGTCGACCCCAAGAAGGCCAACCCGCTCATCCCCGTCGACCTTGTCATCGACCACTCCCTCCAGGTCGACCACTTCGGGGCCGCTGATTCGTTCGAGCTCAATACGCTGCTGGAATTCTCGCGGAATCGCGAGCGTTACGCCTTCCTGAAATGGGGCCAAACCGCGTTTCAGGATTTCCGCGCCGTCCCACCGGAAACCGGCATCGTCCACCAAGTCAATCTTGAGTTCCTCGCCCCCGTCGTCTTCACCCGCGAGCAGGATGGCGAAACGCTCGCCTACCCGGATTCACTCGTTGGGACCGACTCTCACACAACCATGATCAACGGCCTCGGCGTCGTCGGTTGGGGCGTCGGCGGGATTGAAGCCGAAGCGTGCATGCTCGGCCAGGCGATTTCGATGTTACTGCCGCAGGTGGTTGGCTGTAAGCTCCACGGCAAACTCCGCGAAGGCGTTACGGCCACGGACTTAGTGCTGACCGCTACTCAAATGCTCCGCAAGCATGGCGTAGTCGGTAAGTTCGTCGAATTCTACGGCGACGGCGTCGGCGCTCTGCCCCTGGCCGACCGCGCCACCATCGCTAACATGGCCCCTGAGTACGGAGCCACCATCGGCTTCTTCCCCGTTGACCATCAATCGCTCGCCTATCTCCGGCTGTCCAACCGCAGCGAAGAGCAGGTCGCCCTGGTCGAAGCCTATGCCAAGGCACAGGGACTCTACTTGGAAGCCGGCGCCGCCGATCCGATCTACAACAGCTCCCTGGAACTCGATCTCAGCACGGTGGTTCCCTCGCTGGCCGGCCCCAAGCGGCCGCAGGATCGGATCAACCTGCCCGACGTGAAGGCGAACTTCGTCAGCTTCCTCAATCGCGAGCCCAAAACCGAAGGCGGGGTGACCGACGGCGCGGTCGTCATCGCCGCCATCACCAGTTGCACGAACACCTCGAACCCCAGCGTCCTGATCGCGGCCGGCCTTGTCGCCAAGAAGGCGGTCGCCGCGGGCCTTTCCACCAAACCCTGGGTGAAGACCTCCCTGGCTCCCGGCTCCAAGGTAGTTATGGACTACTTAGCAGATGCCAACTTACTCAGCCCGCTGGAAGCTTTGAAGTTTAACTTAGTCGGGTTCGGTTGTACCACCTGTATTGGCAACTCCGGCCCCTTGCCCGAGGAGGTCTCGAAAGCGGTGAAAGACGGCAGCCTGACCGTCGCGGCCGTACTTTCGGGGAATCGCAACTTCGAAGGCCGGGTGAACCCCCAGGTCAAAGCCAACTACCTCGCTTCGCCGCCGCTGGTGGTGGCCTATGCGCTCGCTGGCCGCGTCGACCTCGACCTGCAGAACGAGCCGATTGGTCAAGGTACCAATGGTCAGGATGTCTATTTAAAGGATATTTGGCCCACAGACGCCGAAGTCTCCGCCGCCGTCGCCAAATCGGTCCGCCGCGAGCACTTCGCCAAGCAATATGCCACGGCCTTTGATGGCGATGCGAACTGGGCCGGGGTCCCGAAGATCACCGGCGACCGCTACCAGTGGGATCCCGCATCGACTTACATCAAGCATCCCCCGTACTTTGAGCACATGGCCGATCCAACCAAGGGCATCGCCGATCTGGCGGACCTCCGCGTGTTGGCCAAGCTTGGGGACTCGGTTACGACCGACCATATCTCCCCGGCCGGTAACATCGCCAAGGATTCCGCGGCGGCCGAATATCTGATCGCGGAAGGCGTGAAGCAGTCGGACTTCAACAGCTACGGCGCCCGGCGCGGCAACCATGAAGTGATGGTCCGGGGCACTCTCGCTAACATTCGACTGAAGAACGAAATGGCTCCCGGCACCGAGGGTTCGTGGACGACCCACGTTCCTTCGGGCGAGAAGATGTGGATCTACAACGCGGCGATGAAGTATCAGGCCGAAGGTGTGGGCCAGATGATCATCGCCGGGAAAGAGTACGGTTCGGGTTCTTCCCGGGACTGGGCCGCCAAGGGCGTCGCGCTTCTTGGGGTGAAGGCCGTGATAGCGGAGAGCTTCGAGCGGATCCACCGTTCAAACCTGGTCGGCATGGGCGTTCTGCCTCTCGAGTTCCTTCCCGGCCAGACGCCGCAAACGTTGGGCTTAACGGGCCAGGAGCAGTTCTCGATTACCGGCGTCGCGGCCGCTGCGGAAGGGAACAAGATTGCCACGGTCACCGCCGACGGCAAATCGTTCCAGGTGAAGGTGCGCATTGACACCCCGATGGAGATTCTCTATTACCGGAACGGCGGCATCCTGCCGTTCGTGCTGCGCCAACTAGCGGCCAAGTAGTCATCCAAAGCCGGAACGGCCTCCCCAGCTTGGGGGGCCGTTCCGGCTTTTCCTTTATCCCCGGCACAATCCCGCCCAACTCCGGATACGGCTTCCACACTTTCCTGGCTCCCCGTCTGAAAAACGGGGAAGGGCCAGATGGGATTGTGCACGTCGTTGCGCTGATGGAGCAGCGAGACCCTACGCCGCGTCGGAAGCCGCAAAAGCATCCCATCTACGCGCCGTTGGTGCCGTTTTTTGAGAACCCAGAATCGAGTTCACGCCCGGTTGAAATTTATATTTCACTTTTTTTCAAACACTTATAAGGATCGGTCTACCGTCTTACAGGTTCCTCCACTCCTAGGCTAAAGGTGGGATTCAGAGCTGGAAACAGCTTCGGATCTCACCGGATAGCGGCAATGAACGAACCGATCATCATCATCATCATCACCGAGCTGTGGTAGTTCGGGCAGCGCAAGCTGCCCACCCCATGCGCACACAGCCGCATGCCAACAAAAATTGAAACTTAAGTACTGGGTCTACTCAGTAGTTCCTCTGGTATGATTCCTGAGGGTGCTCCAGCTAAGAGTACTCTTAGGATCGCCAGCTTCGCGTCCTCATTCTTCGGTTTTCGGTAGTTATCCTCCCAAGAAATGCGCATTGCTGGCCTTTTACTTTTCCTACTTCCCGCACTTTTCTACACCAGCTCCCATCGCTGGCGGTTGACTCCAAGCGCTTCCTCATCGCTCCAAATTGACTGGAATTCACCCGCCTACACGTCCAGCAAACAGGCCGCCAGCCAATCGCTCTCCCAAAACAATTACCAAAGCGCCTCCGAGATTTATCAACGGGCTGCCGAAATTGCGCTCCAACGCGGAGACCTCGGTTCAGCTGGCCGATTCTCCTTTAATCGGGCCAGTACACTCATGGCGATCGGAGGCTTCCGGGATGCCCTCACGACCTACCAACAGGCCCGAACGTACGCCCAACAATCCGGCGACCGTCAGACCACGCAAACGGTTCATCTCGCATTGGCCAACCTCTATCTGGCGTTTGGCGACCGGCCCGCCGCCGCCGCCGCCGCCCGTCAAGGCCTCTCCGCCCTGGATCAGAAGGCGGATCTGCCCCGCCGAATGTCCCTTCTCTTGATCCTTGGGCGGCTAACTTCTCGCGAACAAGGCCTCGAGGCGAGCCTGCCCTATTTTCAAGACTCTATTGCGATCGGACAAACCATCGATACTGACCCCAAAGCCAGTACGCAATCCCATGAAGCGGATGCCTGGGATAGTTTTGGTTTTGAAGCCCAGCAGATCAACCAGCTGGCCCTGGCCGAAGATGCCTTTTGCCGAGCTTGGCGCCTGCGGGCGATCCGAAAAGATCCTCGCCTCAGCCAATCCTACCCTCTCCTCAGCGACATCTATTATGCCCGCCAAGACTTGCGCCGGTCCAAGTTCTGGAACGAGCGTTCCTCCCAAAGCGCGGCCAGTCTTCGCCTCCTCAAACCGTGGACAACGATGCACCGCCGAGGTCAGATCGCGGCAGCTGAAGGGGATCGAACAGCGGCCTTCGCAGCGTACGAAAAGGCTCTCCAAGAAGCCCGGCGCTGGCGCAGCGGCATCATCCCTGCAAACCAGTTCCGCTCGCATGCCGAAGTCGAACTGAGCAAACTGTTTGACGACCTCCTCCGCATCGTCCAAACGTTACCCCCGTCCACTCAGTTACTCCGCAAGACGTTCGAAATCCTCCAGGAAAGTCACGCTTGGAGCCTCCAATCGCAACTCGAGCTCTCGGCGGGAATCTCGGAGCGCCTGCCCGCCGCCTACCACCGGGAATTAGCCAAAGTCCGCCAGCTCGAATCCCGACTTCTGAGTGAGCCCAACCCCGCGGTGCGAGCCGAGGCAGACCAGAGAAGAAACGCCCTGCTCGAAATGGAGTCGGCAGCAGGCATGCCGATCCAGATCCGTGGGCGCCCCGAGTTACAAATCGGCCAACTGTCACCCACCGAAGGCGTGCTTACCTTTCATACCGATGAGCCAGCCTCACAATTGTGGCTGCTCACGCGGCGTGGGCTGCAGGTCGCTCAATTACCGGGGCGGCGCGAACTGGCCGCCGCCGCGCAAGCCTTTCGCAAAAGCGTTTTTGAAAACTCGCCGCACCTCCGTTCCGATGGCCAACGGTTTCTGGACCGCCTCCTGGGCGACATACGGGAGCCCGCTTTGGCCCTCACCGATTGGCGAATCGTCCTCGACGATGGCTTGTTTGACATTCCTTTTGCGGCTTTATCCGTAAGCGAAAGAGAGTTTTTAGTCGAAAACCACACTGTGTTGCAAGTGCCTACTCTTGGCGTTTCGGCCGCCAGCAAACCCTTGCATGGGTCGTTGCTGGGCATCGGCGATCCGATTTTTAATCAGGCCGATCCACGCTTTCTCAAACCATCTCCCCCGCTCTGGCAAAAATGGCCCTTTTCTACGGCCAGCGTTTCCGGATTCCAGTTGCCTCGCTTACCCGCTTCGTTGCTTGAGGCCAAGCAGGCGATGGCAGCATGGGGTTCCGGTCGTCTTCTCACTGGGTCTACGGTAACGAACGAGGAGGTTTCTCGACTGATTCGCGTCGAGGCACCAACCGTGCTCCATCTGGCCACCCATGCCATTCCGCTGACTGCGACGGGGGCATCGGAGGGGGTTGGTTTGGTGATGAGCTTGGGCTCGGACAGCCAGGCGCGCTTTTTCGCGCAACGCGATATCATGGCGCTCCCCACCGCGCCCGCTCTCGTCGTGATGAGCGCCTGCCAATCCGGGCAGGGCGAACAGCGGCCGGGCGTCGGGATCGTCGGCCTAACTCGCGCCTGGCTCATTGCCGGCAGCGAGAACGTGGTGGCCACCTACTGGCCGGTCCTCGATGAAGCCGGCCCCTTTTTCACAACTTTCTATCGTTATATTGTGCAGGATGCTGCGATGAATTCCACTGGCCGCGGGCGTTTTGCCGTCGCGACCGCTTTACGACGCGCGCAAAAAACCTGCCTTCGCTCGGATACCTTCCGCGCGCAGCCTCGTTATTGGGCAGGCTTTTTTGTGGCAGGAAAAGGATAACCTTGTGATTTGTGCTTTGAGTGATCTCCCCAACCTCCCGGACAATTCGGAACCGTCCACTCCCCCGAGTGACGCGATTGATTGGAGTGAACTGGTGGCCGCCGTACAACGCGGTGAAAACGAGGGCATGGAGCGGCTCTATGCCGTTTTTGCCCGTGGCGTGCGGTTCTTGCTCATCCGTCAGTTGGGTTATCAGGATGTGGAAGATAAAATTCACGATACCTTTCTGATTGTTGTAAACGCCATCCGCCGGGGAGAACTGCGCGAACCGGAACGGCTCATGGGCTACGTCCGCACGGTCGTTCGCAGGCAGGTGGCGACCCATATTGATGGTCTGGTGCAGAGCCGGCGAGACATGGGCGACGTCGAACTCGGCTATAAACTCATCGATGAACGCGATGATCCGGAAGCCGAAGTCCTGGGCAAACAGCGCTTCCGCATCATGGAACAGATTCTGCGCGCCATCTCGCGCCGGGATCGGGAGATTCTGACGCGCTTTTATCTGCAGGAACAGACCCAGGAACAGATCTGCACCGAGATGGGGCTGACCGAAACCCAGTTCCGCCTGCTCAAATCCCGCGCCAAGGCCCGGTTCGGCGAGTTGGGCCGGCGCAAGCTCGGCGCTAAACTACTAGAAACAAAGAGTTTCCGACAATCCGGCGGCGCCTGAAAAAACAACCGGCGATCCGCTTGACGCCACCCCCCCAGGAGGAGCACAATAGCTTTGTAGGCGAACAAAAGGCGAAACTTGGCTCTTCCTGTCCTCTCTCTTGCAGAACTCGTTCGGCGTAAAGCTCCCGCCGCTGAGCTGTGCGCCTACACCCCGGCAGACTTGGCCAACCTGCTACCCGGGCTAGCTCCCGGGTCGATTACCGAAGTTACCGGTTCGCGCTCCTCCGGCCGGACGGCGCTGCTGCAAGCGGCCTTGGCCGCCGCCACCGGCCAAGGCGAACTCTGCGCTCTGGTCGATGGCGGAAACACCTTCAGCCCTTCCTCGGGCCAGGCCGCGGGCATGGCGCTCGACCGCTTGCTGTGGGTGCAGTGCCAGCGGCATCTGCAACACGCTTTGCAGGCCGCCGACATGATTCTGCATGGAGGCGGCTTCCGGCTGACGGTGCTCGATCTGTGTGAATTTCGGCCCGAGGAGCTCCAGCGGGTGCCGTTGTCCTGGTGGCATCGTTTCCGCCTCGCGGTGGAAAACACCCCCGGGCTGCTGCTGATTACGGCCGCTCAGCCCGTGGCCCGCCAATCGGCGACCACGCAAATCCAGCTGGCCTCCCGGACGGCGAAATGGAGCGGCAACCTGCTGCGTGGGCTCGACCTGGAAGCCAGTCTCCGCAAGCCGCAGCGCGGGGAAACCGCCCGGCTACGGGCGCAGGCGGGGTGACGGCCGATGATCGCGTGCGTTTACCGCCATGGCGGCCCCTTCGACAATCTGCCGGTCTTAGCCGAGCAATTTGCGGGTGCCTATGAGCAGCCCGATGACGATACCATTCTGTTCTCCGTCGCCGGCCTCGGCCGCCTCTTCGGCCCGCTCCCGCAGATCGCCGTCGAGATCGCCCGGCAAGGGCAGGCGCTCGGCATCGCGGCCAATATTGCCCTCGCGCGCCATCCCGATACCGCCCGCCTCGCCGCCCAGCACCGTCCTGGCCTCACCATCCTTTCCCCCGGCCAGGAAGGCGAAATCCTGGGTCCGCTGCCCATCACCATCCTCCCCGCCGACCCTGCTCTCCTGGAAACCCTCACCCGCTGGGGCATCGAGACCATCGCCGATTTCCTGGCGCTTCCGCCGTTGGGCGTTCTCGAACGTCTGGGCGAGGAAGGGGGTAAGCTGCAAGCGCTCGTCGATGGACGCGGTCACCGGCCCCTGCAACTGGCCCGCCCCGTCGAGCAGTACATCGCCGTCCGCGAACTGGAATCGCCGGTCAGCAATCTCGAACCGCTTCTATTTGTCGTCTCCAGCCTCCTCCACGACCTCACCAAACGCGTCCTCGCCACCGGTAACGCGATCCGCGAAATCGGCCTGCAACTGGAAATGGAGCGCTGGGAGGTCAGCGAACGGCTGATCGGCTTCCCTTCCCCGGTCCAGGATCCGCGGACGATGCTGAAGCAACTTCAGCTGAACCTGGAAGCCGACCGTCCCCGGAAGCCGGTGGTCGGGGTCCGCCTGGAGCTTCGCCCCACCCCGCCCTTGGCCGTGCAGCAGGGCATGTTCAGCCCCAACGCGCCTGAGCCCGAGCGTCTCCAAACGCTGCTGTCGCGGCTAGCCGCCCTGACGGGGCAAGGCACGGTCGGCTCCCCGGAGCTGTTGAACACCTACCGCCCAGACGCCTGGCGGCTCCGCCAACGAAGCTTATTCGCCGCGGGCACGGCCACTGCCGCTGTCGCCGCTCCACAACTGCAACTGGCTCTGCGCCTGTTTCGCCCGGCGCTCCCGGCGCGGGTTCGGCTGCACCAATCCCGTCCTGAACATCTCCAATCGCCCGGCTGCGAAGGCCCCGTCGTCGCCGCCGCCGGGCCTTGGCGGACCACCGGCGAATGGTGGGCAGAGACCGCCTGGGCCCGCGACGAATGGGACGTCGCCATCCAAGGCGCGGGGCTCTACCGAATCTACCGCCAGCACTTAGGCGACGTCTGGTTCGTTGATGGCGTTTACGATTGAAAGTTACCGCAGCCGGCTACCGCCTGGTCCTCAAACCGGAAACCGGCCGATCTCTCCCACCCGCGCTCCGGTAGCCCGGCCATACGCCTCCGGATGCAGCAGAATCTGCGTCCCCCGCACCCCCGCTGATACCGAAATCACCTCCCACAACTCGGCCGTCTCGTCCAGATAAACCGGAAAATCTTTCTTCGCCCCCATCGCCGTCACCCCGCCCCGCACGTACCCCGTCAACGGTTGCACCTCCTTCAAGGAGACGAGTTCCACCTTCCGATCCCCACTTACTTTCGCCAACGCCTTCAAGTCCAACTCCATGTTCCCCGGGATCACCGCGAAGCACAGCCCCTCCCGATCGCCTCGCGCCAACAAGGTCTTAAACACCTGCTCGGCCGGTAGCCCCACCTTTTCCGCCACCGTCACCGCATCCAAATGTTCTTCGTCCACGGCATAGCTCCGCAGTTCATAGGAGATCCCCAACGTATCGAGTATTCGCACCGCATTCGTTTTCATCGCGTCTATGCCTTATTCTAAAGGCCATGCGTTGGATTATTCTTCTCCTCACCGCGGCCGCCTTCGCCCAAAATCCTGATACCTGGCAAAAGAAGGGCGAAGACGCCTTCCGCGCCGGTAAGTTCGTCGAAAGCGTGGAGGCCTTCGACCAAGTCCTGAAGCTAGTCCCCACTTACTCGGCCCAACACTGGCAGCGGGGAATCTCGCTCTACTACGCCGGCCGCTTTGCCGAATGCCGCAAGCAGTTTGAGCTGCACCGGACCGTGAATCCAGAAGATGTCGAGAACGCCGTTTTCCATATGCTCTGCGCCGCCCGCATGGACGGCATGGCCGCGGCGCGCGAAAAGCTGATCCCTATTTCGGCCGACACCCGCCCCGGGATGATGCAGGTGCACGCCCTCTTCGCCGGCAAAGGAGCTGCCGTTCAGGTGATGAACGCGGCCCGCGGCGGCGGCCCCACCGCCCTCTTCTACGCCTTTCTCTACATCGGCTAC
>JBKJLJ010000616.1:0-3936 GCA_046597015.1 Bryobacteraceae bacterium | reverse complement strand
GGCTCGTCGACGATCCCACGGCGCTCCGCGCGGCTGTCGCCGCGCCATGCGAAGGTTTAGTCGATGCCCGGGAAATCCTTTGCATTCCCGCCGTTCATTTGAAGCCCGTGCCCGGATTTCCGACGACCGTCGTCGCCTACACGACCGACATCCCCGCCTTCGGCGGGGCCTGGGGCGAGCCGCTGCTGTTTGGCCCGGGAACGATCCACGTCGCCCACACGAGCGAAGAGCGCGTACCCAAGGCCGAATTGCTGGCTGCGGTGGACCACTACCAGACGTTAGTGACACAGCTTCTGGCGGGGCTTGCCTAGATGATTGTGATGAAGTTTGGCGGGTCCTCGGTTGAATCCGCCGTCGCTATTGCCCGGGTCGCTGAGATCGTGCGCACCCGACTCCACCAGAAGCCTGTCGTGGTCGTTTCGGCCATGGGCAAAACCACGAACCGCTTGCTCGCCGCCGCCGATTTGGCCGTAAGGGGCGAACGCGAAGCGGCGCAGGCGGAGCTCGATTCGCTGCTCGCGTTTACGCTGGGCGAGGCGCACGAATCCTTACGCGGATTCGTCGAACTGCATTTCCAGGAACTCGGCGCCTTTCTTGATGAGTTGACCCAAATTGCCGAGTTTCCGGCTCAGTACGTCGATCTCATTTCGAGCTACGGGGAACGGCTATCGTCGAAGATTGTCGCGGTGGCCTTCGAACATTTAGGATTGGCCAGCGTGCACGTGGATGCACGGGAGGTCCTGGTCACCGATCGTCGCCATACCCAGGCAGCGCCGCTCTATCCGCGCACCTACGCCAAGTGCGCCAACATCCTCGCGCCGCTGGCGGAGATGGGCAAAGTCGTCGTCCTCGGAGGGTTCATCGGATCGACCCAGGACGGATTCACGACCACCCTCGGCCGGGGCGGTTCCGACTTTTCCGCCGCTATTTTTGGCGCCGGCATCGGAGCGAGCGAAATCCAAATTTGGACCGACGTGGACGGCATGTTGACCTGTGATCCCCGCATCCTGCCCGGCGGCCATCGCGTCAAGGTAATCAGCTTCGCCGAGGCGGCCGAACTTGCCTATTTCGGCGCGAAAGTGTTGCATCCGGCCACCGTCGTGCCGGCGGTGGAAAAGAACATCCCTGTGCTCATCTTGAACTCGCGGAACCCAGGCTCGCCCGGAACCCGGATCGTCTCCGAAGCCGTTCCCTGCTTGAACGTCGTTAAGTCCATTGCCTGTAAACGCGGCATCACGCTCGTGAACATTCAGTCGCTGCGCATGCTGATGGCCCATGGCTTTCTGCTCCGAATTTTTGAGACGTTCAATCGCTACGCAACCCCCGTCGACATGGTCTCGACCTCGGAGGTTTCGGTCTCCCTCACGATCGACAACACCGAACATCTGGAGGCGATCGTCGCAGAGATTTCGAAGATCGCCGAAGTGACGGTCGAACGCGACCTGTCGATCATCTGCCTGGTCGGCGAAGGGATCAAAGTTACCCCCGGAGTGGCGGCGACGGCGTTTGGCGCACTGCGGGAAACAAATTTGCATATGATCAGCCAGGGTGCGTCTTTGCTGAACCTCAGTGTGGTGGTGGCCGATAGCGCCCTGCCCGCGGCGGTGGCCGCGCTGCATGGCGAGTTCTTCGCAACTCTCGATGAAAAGGTGTTTGAATGAAGCTGGCATTGATTGGCTACGGCAAGATGGGCAAGATGTTGGAGACGCTCGCGCCCGAATATGGCCTCAGCGTCGGCTTGATTCTGGATGAGCACAACAACGCAAATTTCGAAGGCCTCACCGCCGAAAACTTTGCGGGCATTGACGTCGCGATCGAATTCTCGATTCCCAGTGCGACCGTCCGCAACGTCGAAGCGCTCACCGCACTCGGCGTCCCGGTCGTGATCGGCACCACCGGCTGGCTCGACGACATGGACCGGGTCCGCGCGGCCAGCGAAACGCACGGCAGTCCCGTCCTCTGGTCGCCGAACTATTCCGTCGGCGTGAATGTGTTCTTCAAGCTGATTCACGAAGCGGCCAAACTCCTCAGCTCCCAGCCCGATTACGGCGCCTACGCCTGGGAGATCCATCACGACGAAAAGAAGGACGCTCCCTCGGGCACGCTGTTGAAGCTGGTGGAAGAGATGAAGACCGCCGGTTATCCGCGCCACATCGACGTTGGTTCCAACCGTGCCGGGCGGGTGCCGGGCACCCACGAGATTGGCTTCGATTCCGCAGCCGACACGATCACCCTGCGCCATACGGCGCGCAGCCGGGAAGGATTTGCGCGTGGGGCCCTGCAAGCGGCCAACTGGATCGTCGGAAAAAAAGGCTTCTACGAGTTTTCAGAGATTTTGTTCGGAGCGAGGTAAGAAACAATGTTTATCGGATGCGGCACCGCGATTGTAACCCCCTTTAAGCAGGATCTTTCGCTGGACGAGCCAACGCTGCGCGCGTTGGTCCAGCGGCAGATCCGCGAGGGAATCAGTTTTCTAGTGCCCTGCGGCACGACAGGCGAATCGCCCACGCTGACCCATCAGGAGCATCTGCGGGTGGTTGAGATTACGCTCGAAGAAGCCAAGGGCAAGGTGCCGGTGGTCGGCGGGGCTGGCGGCTACAACACCGCCGAGGTCATCGCTCTATCAAAGGAACTCGAAGCGATGGGCGTCGATGGGCTTCTCTCGGTAACGCCTTACTACAACCGGCCCACGCAGGAAGGCCTTTACCAGCACTACGCCGCCATCGCGGCCGCCGTCAAAACGCCCATCGTCATCTATAGCGTGGCCGGGCGAACGGGCGTTAACGTGGAGCCTGCGACCCTGAAGC
Organism: Bryobacteraceae bacterium; assembly: GCA_046597015.1. Lineage (GTDB taxonomy): Bacteria > Acidobacteriota > Terriglobia > Bryobacterales > Bryobacteraceae. The sequence goes on along the minus strand of JBKJLJ010000616.1, from coordinate 1,129 downwards.
GGTTGGCAGCCATCGACAATATCGTGGCTGTGAAGGAAGCTTCCGGCAACATCAGCCAGATGGCAAAAGTGGTCCATGAGGTGCCGGAGAACTTCCACGTTTTGAGCGGCGACGACGCCATCACGATCCCGTTGACAGCCCTCGGTGGCCGCGGCATCATTTCGGTCGTTTCGAACCAGATTCCTGGCGAAATGACGGAGTTGGCACGCAAAGCCGCCCAAGGCGACTATGCCGGCGCTCGGGCAATTCAACGCCAATGGCTGCCGCTGATGGACGCCAATTTTGTGGAATCGAATCCGATCCCGGTAAAGTACCTGATGGCAAAAATGGGCTTATTGCAGCCGGTGTGGCGACTGCCGATGTGCCGGCCCACCGCGGCAACGATGGCGAAATTAGATGCGATTTGGGAGGAATTCCTTGCAAGCAAGAATTGAAGACGCGTTCGACAACAAACCCGCCGGTGGCTACCGGGAAGAGCACTGGAAGCTGTTCGGCGAGTTCAAGGCCGCTCTGAACGCCGGCGAGATCCGTAGCGCTTCGCCGGACCCTTCCACGGCCACCGGTTGGAGCGTTAACGCCTGGGTGAAGAAGGGCATCCTGCTCGGCTTCCGGCTCGGCTCCATTGTCGATATGTCCATTGACGCGCAACGCCAGCCGTTCATGGATAAAGCCACGTATCCAGTGCGCCAGTTCCCGCCGGATGCCGGCATCCGGATCGTCCCCGGCGGCTCCAGCGTGCGGGACGGTTGCTACATAGGACGGTCGGTGACCTGCATGCCGCCGATGTACATCAACGTCGGTGCCTATGTCGGCGAAGGTACGATGGTCGATTCCCACGTTCTGGTCGGTTCCTGCGCGCAGATCGGGGCCAGAGTTCATCTGTCGGCCGCCGTGCAAATTGGCGGCGTCCTGGAGCCGGTAGGGGCCCTTCCGGTCATCATTGAGGACGACGTTCTCTGCGGCGGCAACTGTGGCGTCTATGAAGGTACCGTCGTAAAGTCGCGCGCCGTCCTCGGCACGGGGACCATTCTCAACCGCTCCACCCCGGTCTATGACCTGGTCAACGGCACGGTCATCAAGGCCACCGACGATGAGCCGCTCGTGATCCCGGCCGGTGCTGTCGTCGTCG
>JBKJLJ010000655.1:0-6685 GCA_046597015.1 Bryobacteraceae bacterium | reverse complement strand
CCGGGCTCGGTTGCCGTTTGCCAACCGAATGATTCCCCCCAACCGGATTGACCCGGTGGCGGCGAAGGTGGCTGCGTTTGGGGTCGAGCCGAACCGGCCGGGGATCATCAACAACTACTTCTCGAATCCGCGGACGAACGCGAATACGCATAAGGGTGACGTGCGGATCGACCACACCTTCAATACGGCCAATACGGTTTACTTCCGGTACAGCCAACAGGACTACCTGTTGCAGCCGGAATCGAACCTGCCCGCTCCGGCATTTGGCGGGGGAGATCCGGCTTTTAACCATAATGAGCCGCTATCAGGGGTGTTAAGCCATGGGCACATTTTTACGCCGAACCTATTCAACACGCTGAAAGTTTCTTACAACCGGCTGTTGACGAATCGGGGCTCGCCGCTGGACCGGAATTTGAATCCCGAGATTGGACTGCGGGGGGCGAATACGGTATTGCCGGGCTTTGCGCTGTTCACGATTAACGGCTATTCGCCGTTTGGGCCGCCAGCGAATAATCCGCAGTTTTCCGATTCGCAGACGCGCCAATTGACCAATGACCTGTTGTGGACGCGGGGGAAACATACGGTGAAGGTAGGAGGGAACTTCCTGTTCATTCAATCGCCCCACTTACAAGCATTTCAATCGAATGGCACCTTTACTTTTAACGGCAACTTCACACGGCAGAGTTCGAATAACACGTTGGGGAACGCCTTTGCTGATTTTCTATTGGGGATTCCGTTTAACTCCCAGTTATCGAGCGTAGCGCAGGGGAACCAGCGCCGGCGGATCCATGGGGGGTATATCCAGGACGATTTCAAGGTCTCGAATCGATTGACCCTGAACGTGGGATTGCGCTGGGAGTACGTGGGGGCGTGGTTTGAGAAGTACAACCGGTATTCCAACTACGACATCGATGCCAGCCGGGTGCGCCCGGAGTTGCGACTGGCGAAAGACGGGGGGATTGCGGAACGGTCGACGCTGCGGCCGGACTTCAATAACTTCGCGCCGCGGGTGGGGTTGGCCTACCGGTTGAATGGGAAGACGGTGATCCGTTCCGGGTATGGCATTTATTATGGCGGGGTGGATCACATTGGGGACCGGTACTTGCATGCTTCCGCACCATTCTTTTATCAATCGGGCTTCAATACGGATTCGATTACTCCGACTATCTTATTGAAGGACGGTTTTCCGGCTGGCGCCACCTCTTCGGGGGTGACGAACTTACAGACGATTTCTCAGGATCGAACGAATCGGACGCCGTATTCGCAGCAGTGGAATTTCACCGTACAGCGGGAGCTAGGAAAGGATTTGGCGTTGGAAGTGGGGTACGCGGGTACGAAGGGAAGCCGGCTGTTGCAGCGCTTTGATTCGAACGCACCGGAGCCCGGGCCGGGGAATATTAACGCCCGGCGCCCGGTGACCACGTTGGCGGTTCCGGGATTGGCATATGTGATTCCGTCGTTGGCGGATACATTTCGAAGGGAGTTTAGCGCGAACTCGAACTACAACGCGGTTCAGATCAAGGTAGAGAAACGAATGTCGGCAGGGCTGAGCTTGCTGGCGTCATATGTGTTTTCGAAGACGATTAGCGACGCGCGGGGCGGAGCGGACGCTGGCGGAACGGCTCCGGGGTTGGTGCAGGATTTCCGGAATCTGCGGGCGGAAAAGTCGCTGGCGGACGAGCATTTTCCGCATCGGTTCGTGATGAGTTCTAACTACGATCTGCCTTGGGGACGGGGCCGGTCGTTTGGAAACGGGATGCCGAAATGGGCCGACGTACTGGTGGGTCAGTGGGCGGTGGGCGGGATTTTGACGTTCAACTCCGGACGGTTGGTGAATATCGCGGTGCAGGGCGATCCGGCGAATGTTGGGACGGCCGCGGCGGCGCGACCGAACGTCGTGCCTGGGCAGAAGCCAAATTTGGATTCGTCCGAGCGGACATTAGCGCGTTGGTTTAACACGGATGCGTTTGTGCGTCAGCCGGCGTTTACGTACGGCAACGCGGGTCGGAATTTGGTGACGTCGAGCGGGCTGAGTAACTTAGATGTCGCGATGTATAAGATCTTCCGGGTGGATGAGAAGCGGTATTTTCAATTGCGGGGCGAGTTCTTTAACTCGACCAATACTCCGTTTTTTGGGGCGCCGGGAGGTACGTTGGGTTTGGCAGGGTTCGGCCTCGTGAATAATGCGGCGGACGGCAGGATTGTTCAGGTGGCCGCGAAATTCTACTTTTGATGCCCGCTAGATTGGAGTGCTCATGACGCGTAGATCTTTCCTGGCCGCTGCGGCCGCCTCCGTGGGTTCGGCGCAGAAAAGCCGTCGCCCGAACATTGTTTTGATCCTGATTGATGACTACGGTTGGCGGGACACCGGATTCAACGGGAGCAAGTTCTACGAGACGCCGAACATTGACCGGCTGGCGCGCGAAGGGATGGTGTTTACCGACGGCTACTCGGCGAGCGCGGTGTGTTCCCCGACGCGCGCGGCTATCATGACGGGTAAGTTCCCGGCACGACTCCATATTACGTCCCATCTGCAGGGCGCTTCGAATCGCTATCACTACACGAAAGTAATTCAGCCCAGCGCCCGGTTGGCTTTGCCCTTAGTGGAGGTGACGATTGCGGAGGTCTTGCGGGGAGAGGGCTATCGGACGGCTTGCATCGGCAAATGGCACTTGGGGACGAAGGGGTTTCTTCCGTCTGAGCAAGGGTTCGACGTGGCGCTGGCGGGCGACGAGGCGGGGTCGACGAATAACTTCTTCTATCCGGCTTGGTTGAAGAAGGTGACGCTCGACGGGAAGCCGGGGGACTACCTGACGGACCGGTTGACGACGCTGGCGACGGAGTTCATTCAGAGCAACAAGGAACGGGAGTTCTTTCTGTACCTGCCGCACTTCGCGGTGCATACGCCGATTGAAGGAAAGCCGGAGAAGGTGAAGAAGTACGACGCAAAGGCGCGGCCGGAGGATCCGCAGAACTATGGCGAATATGCCGCGATGATTGAAAGCGTGGACGAATGTGTCGGGCGGATTCTGGAGACGCTGCGGGAGACGGGAGTGGCCGAGAATACGTTCGTTTTGTTTAGTTCCGACAATGGCGGGGTGACGTCCCGGGAGTGGAAGAGTGGCTGCGGGAGACGGACGCGCAGATTCCGGCTAAGAATCCGAATTATGATCCGGCGCGTGAGTTTGAAGTGGGTGAGCCGATGGGTCCGTTAACGGAGAAATAGAAGAAGGGTAAAAAAGATAGTTCGGGGACCGTGTATTTCGATGGTGATGCGGAGGCTCCCCAGTCCGGATTCTCTCAGGGGGGTCACGACCGGGAAAGCACCTAACTAAGCCTCGACGGCGTCGTCGAGTTGCGCCATCAGGCGCTGCAATCGCAGGGTACGCTGCTCGGCGATGCGCAGTTGATCGGCAAGGTGCATGGCGGCCAGCACAGCGATGCGACCGGCGTCGAGATTGCCGCCGCGAGCAATCGAACACATCAGTTCATCGACGCGTCGGGCCGATTCTTCGAGTTCGGCCGGGTCCCCTGTTGTAGAGAGGTTATAGACCTGACTGAACACACTCACGCGGACCTTTTTCGGTTCGGAGGGCGTGTCTGGAGGGGCGGGCGCGTCCATAGGAGGAGGGATTAGGATTCGGTTAGATGGTCCATCTGGCCGAGTAACTTCTCGATTCGATTCTTGACATGCTTCCGTTCGGTACGGAGCAATTCGAGTTCCTTATCCGCGGAAGAGGTGCTGGACTTGACGCTGTCGAGTTCAGCCAACGCTTTCTTTTCTCCCGCGAGAGCAGCGGTGAGCTGCTCCCGCATGGAGCGGTTTTCTTCCTTGAGTTTTGTCACCAGCCCGACTGCCTTAAGAATGCGCTCCTCAAGGCCTTGCAAGCTATCGGTATCTTCAAAGAGAGGACCCATAGGATTGTTTTAGGCGAGAGCAGCTTTCGCTTTCTCGACGAGAACGGCGAATGCCGGGGCGTCGTTGGCAGCGATGTCAGCCAGCATCTTGCGGTTCAATTCCACGCCGGCTTTGGCGATGCCGCTGATGAAGCGGCTGTAGGACAAACCGCCGAGGTGGCAAGCCGCATTGATACGCACGATCCAGAGGGAACGGAAGAGGCGTTTCTTCTGACGGCGACCCGTGAAGGCATATTTGAGAGCCTTTTCGACCGCTTCTTGCGCAGACCGATTGAGCTTGGATTTAGTGAGGAAGTAACCCTTCGCCCTGGCGAGGGTTTTCTTCCTGAAATTTGTACGTTTTGTTGAACGTTTGACTCTAGGCACGTTTTATCTCCTTGTAGATGGGTGATTAATCTGGCCGGCGGAACGGGCACGTGCGAGGAGCCTCGGCCGCGCGGGGGAAGGGGAAAATCTCCCCTTCGGCATAAAGCCTAGTACGGCAGCATGCGCTTCATTTCCGGGCTGTTCGTCGGGTCCATGACGACTCCGGCCTTCAGCTTGCGCTTGCGGGCCCGGCTTTTGCCGGAGAGAAGGTGGCGGGCATTCGCGTGGTGACGAATGACTTTCCCGGTCCCGGTCTTTTTAAAGCGCTTTTTAGCGCCTTTATGCGTTTTTAACTTCGGCATGGGATTTCCTTGAGGGAATAATAAAGCCAAGACTGGACGCACAAATAGAGCGTTTGCGTCGAGGCGCACTCCTGTCAGGATAACACGTCGAGGCTTTTTTCGTAGTATCCCCAGGTGAAGTAGGGTTCGCGATGTTCGCGGAGGAGTGAAAAACCGTTGCGTCCCCTGAAAAAGCCGATGGAACGGGCGTTGCGGAGGGGGGGCGTGCATGATGACCGCTCCGAGACGCGTTGGCTGGCTCCGGGCGACGACCGAGTCCAGCATGGCTTGGGCTAGACCACGGCCCTTGTAAGCGGGAAGGAGGCCGATTTGGTCGACTAGCAGGTAACCAGGGAGGGGAAGATGGCTGGCGAGGGCGGCCGATTCGGGTGTGAGTTCGGGTTCCTCGCCAGCGGCGGCGCGGAGGAAGCCGACGACCCGACCTTCCTCTACGGCGACGACGGAAGAAGCCGAGGTGGCGAAGCGACGCGAGTATTCTTCGGCTTCGGCGATATAGACGAGATAGCCGTCGGCGGAGCGGGCGGAATCTGACTGGAAGCGCACGGCATCAGCGACGGCGAAGGCACCGGACCCATGTTCGAGCCCGGCAGAGACGATGGAGACCATAATTGTATTGTTGGCTGCGCGAGGAAATCCGGCTATACAAACCGCAGAGCTTTTCTATTCAGAATCGTAGAGAAGCCGCTCCTACCACTCTCTCTCAGGGAACGCGGGCAGCGTTTACCTTAAGCGATCGATTCGCGGCGGCGTTGTCCAGATTCCGAACGATGAGTGCCATCGTGAGGCTATCCCGCTGGTCGTCAAACCGGCCCCGCAGGATCACAATCGTCCGTTTGCCTTGGCCGGAGGCCTGGCCCGAGAGATAGCCACTCGATACGGTGTAAGTCAGCGTAAGACGCGTCCCATCGGCTAGAGTGAAGCTCACAGTCTTATCGTTAAATTGAACGGTGCCCAGTCGTTCGCCTTTGTTTTCCGGTTCGAGCGACAACAGGCTCCAGCGGCCTTCCACGGAGGCCGAGCAGAGCGCAGCGGAACAGAACAAGAGACAGAACAGCAAACGGGGCATCGTGTTCCTAGATCTACTCCTGATTATCCTTCCATTCCTCAAGCCACGCCATCTGAATCGCCTCGAGCTTGCCTTCGTTCGATTTTAGGGGATCGTCGTCGAAGTCGGGGAGGGCGACGATCCACTGATGGAGGTCGGTGTAGCGAATATGGAGGGGGTCAATCTCGGGATGGGCCTCCAACAGAGAGAGGCCGATATCTTCAAAATCTTGCCAAGTGAGTTTTTTCATTCGATTTTGGTCCCTTTCAGGACGTTGCGCACGGCAGAGTTCATCATGTTTTCGGCCAGACCGCGCGAAGCCAGATCGAGCGCTTCCATCTTACTTTGAATTAGAACATGATCTTCGCCATGGTAGGAGAGATGCAGTTCGTTAATAGCCCGATCGACGGAGGCCTGCTCTTCGGCGGGGAGGTCGAACCAGGCGTCGCTTTGTTTGGCCTTGTCGACGGCGGCGAGAATCCGGTCGGCTTCGACGCGGGCTTCGCGGACTTGGCGTTCGTTAAAGTCGGCTTCGGCTTTGTCGAAGCTTTCGAGGATCATGGCTTCGACTTGTTCGTCGGTCAGGCCGTAGCTGGGCTTGATTTCGACCGATTGCTCTTTCCCGGTGCGAAGATCCTTGGCGCTGACGTTGAGGATGCCGTTGGCATCGATGAGAAACCGGACTTCGATGCGGGCCATGCCGGCCATGACGGGGTCGATGTCTTTCAAATCGAAGCGGGCGAGGGATCGGCAGTCACGGACCATTTCGCGTTCGCCCTGGAGGACGTGAATCAAGACGTTGCGCTGGCCATCGACGGCGGTGGTGAACTGCTCGGTAGCGGAGGCGGGGATGGTCGAGTTGCGAAGGATCAGTTTGGTGACAACGCCACCCATGGTTTCGAGGCCAAGCGAGAGAGGCGTGACGTCGAGGAGGAGTTGGTCTTCCACTTCGCCGGACAGAATGCCGGCCTGAACAGCCGCACACCGAGCTCAATCCGGATGAAGTCGTCGCCCTCGGTGCGGCTGTTCAGGCCGGCATTCTGTCCGGCGAAGT
>JBKJLJ010000507.1:0-5085 GCA_046597015.1 Bryobacteraceae bacterium | reverse complement strand
CTTTCCCGATCGGCGGTAGTGCCGCTCCAGGAACCGGTCCACCATATCCGGCGTGCAATCCAACTCCTGGCTCTTGGCGTAGTTGACGAAGATCGAAGCGAACTCCTGCTCGCTCGGTGAACGCATCAGCATCTTGTACTGAATCCGGCGCAGAAACGCTTCATCCCCTAACTGTTCCGGCTTCAAATTCGTCGAGAACACCAAAAAACACTCGAACGGAGTCGTCATCTTCGCGCCGTTTTGAAACGTCAAATAATCCACCCGGCGTTCCATCGGTACAATCCAGCGGTTCAAAACCTCGGCGGGGGTCACACGCTGCCGACCAAAGTCGTCAATCAGGTAGATGCCATTGTTGGCCTTCAACTGCAACGGTGCATCGTAAAACTTGGCGTCGTTGTTGTAGCTCAAGTCCAACATCTCGGGGGCCAATTCGCCGCCCGTGACGATGAATGGCCGCCTGCATTTGAACCAACGATTATCGAACGTCGCCGTCGTCGTAAACGCCGATAGCGCCGCCGGAGTCTCTTCGACCGCGTGATGGTATACGGGGTCATACATTTGTATGATCATGCCCTGCGCTTCCAACGCGTAGGGCACGTAAATGTAGCTCTGATCAACGTTGAAGAGCGCTTCGGCCAAGTACGTCTTCCCATTCCCCGGCTGCCCGTAAATCAAGAACGATTTGCCCGAATTCACCGCCGGACCAAGCTGGTTCAGCAACTCGGGCGTGATCACCATGTGCTTGTAGGCACCCTTCAGCGCGTCCATCGTCAGCCAGCCATTGTTCTGCTTTTGTCGCCGAACCATGTCGACATACTGAAACAGCGGCACAGGAACTCGTCCGGAATAAGCGTTCGTTGCCACATATTCCTTCGCCAAGTCCCGCCCGGCTTCGGTCAGGACGAATCGCGAAGAAATCGTCCCCATGCCGAGCGAACTCCGCACCGCCACCTGATGATCCCGCTTGAACCCGGCCAACAGGCCATCAATCAAACTGAATTCCAGCCCCAAATGCTGGGCTAACTCTCGCCCCACCATTTCGCCCTTGTAATAAAGCGCTTTCAAAATCAACTGCTCGATCATCGTCGCTGGGATTCCCGTGTGTTCGATGAGTTCCGGCAACGGCGGCATCAATTCCTGTGGCTCGACCATGTGGTCGAAATCGAGAAACGAGGAGAGACTACTCAAATCAGTGATAGGCATTTAGAGTTCTCTGTATGGGTATTGATCGGCCAACTTGGCGAAAACCTGATTAGGGCGATACCATGAATCTTCAAGGGAAATACCTTATGTCCACTACCCGTCGTACCTTCCTTCAGACCGCCGGCGCCACCTCCGTACTCGCCGCCGCACCCGCCGCCGCCGCACCCAAGGGCCCCAATGACAAGATCAACTTCGCCTGCATCGGCTTCGGCATCATGGGCCAAGGCGACGTCGCCACCGCCGTCACCGTCCCCGGCACCAAACTCGTCGCCGTCGCCGACGTCTATCAAGGTCGCCTCGATCTAGCCAAAGAACGTTACGGCAAAGACATTTTCACCACCCGCGACTACCGCGAAATCCTCGCCCGCCCCGACATCGACGCCGTCATCGTCGCCACCCCCGACCACTGGCACCAACAACAAGCCATCGACGCCATGAAGGCCGGCAAGGACGTCTATTGCCAGAAGCCGATGGTCCACAAGGTCGAACAAGGTGCCGCCGTCATCCAGGCCGCCAAAGAGACCGGCCGCATTCTCCAAGTCGGCAGCCAACGCGCCAGTTCCATCCTCTATGCCAAGGCTCGCGACCTCGTCAAACAGGGCGTCCTCGGCGAAGTCCGCATGGTCGAAGCCTTCTGGGATCGCAACTCCTCCCAAGGCGCTTGGCAATACTCCATTCCTCCCGACGCCTCCACCACCACCGTCGACTGGGACCGTTTCCTCGGCACCGCCCCCAAGCGGCCCTTTGAACCTGTTCGCCTGTTCCGCTGGCGCAACTATCAGGACTACGGCACCGGAGTCGCCGGCGACCTCTTCGTCCATCTGTTCACCGGCATCCACTATGTCATGGATTCAAACGGCCCGAACCGCGTCATGACCACCGGCGGCCTCTACCACTGGAAAGACGGCCGCGATGTTCCCGATTTGATGATGGGCATCTACGACTACCCGCAAACCGCCACCCATCCGGAGTTCAACCTCAGCCTACGCCTGAACTTCCTCGCCGGCGGCGGCGATGGCAGCGGCTTCCGCTTCATCGGCTCAGAAGGCGTGCTCGATCTCGCCGTCGGCGGAGCGCTCGTGCTCAAGCGGAAACCGAAAGAGGTCGAGCCCGGCACCACCGCCGGAACCTTTTCGAAATCCACCGCCACCCAGATCCTGAAGGACTATCGCGAAAAGTACCCCGTCCAGCCCGCCAGCGCCGACGGCATGCGCGCCAACACTGAACAGCGTTGGGTGCTGCCCCCCGGCTACACCGAACAGTACGCTCACCACGCCAACTTCTTCGAACACCTCCGCTCCCGCCAGCCCGTGATTGAGGATCCGACCTTTGGCCTCCGCGCCGCCGGCCCCGCGCTTCTTTCAAACGTAAGCTACTTCACCAAAAAGACCGTAAACTGGGACCCCGAAAAGATGGTCGTCAAGGCCTAAGCCTGCCACCAGAGAGGGGAGGTGAGCCTCCCCCTTTAGCTCCGCTTAGGCAAACGACTTACGAAGCAGATCGTAGCTTTTCTGCACTGCGCCCAACGGTTCGGCCTTTCCTTCCATCTCCAACGAGACCCAGCCCTTAAACCCGGCACCCTGCAGGATCTTCGCAATCCGCGGATAATCCAGGTCCAGCGTGTACCACTCGCCGCCGCCGTAGTACGTTTTAGCCTGCACGATCGTCGCCTGCGGAGCCAACTTCGCGATCCCCGCGTACGGATCGCCCGGGTAATTCCCTGTGTCCATGTTGATGCCCAGCCACGGAGACGCAACCGCTTTATGAATCTTCAGCAGCGTTTCGATGTTCGTCGTCAGCCCCCAATGGTTTTCGAGCGCGAGGGTAATCCCCTCTCGTTCACAGACCGCTAAGCACTTCCGAATCGATTCGATACACCAATCAATTGCGTTCTGCTCGGTATAGCCCGGCAGCGCTGGCTCATCGCCCTTTACCTTCATCAAATCATCAAAGGATTTGATCGTCTTCCACCGCCCCGAATTCAGCCGCACGCAAGGGATTCCCAGTCGCGCCGCCAACTCCACACATTTCACGGTATGCGCAATCATCTTGTCGCGTTCTTCCTTTTCGGGGAACACGAAGTCCTGGTGGATCGATAACATCGGCAAGGCCAAGCCCCGTTCAAAGGCCATACGTTTCAGCTTGGTAACGTAGGCCGGGGACTCGTCCTTCATCTGCCGATGCAGAATTTCAACGCCGTCGAATCCAATCGCGGCAGCGTGTTCGATCACCTTCTCAATCGGGTATTGTTCGGTCTTGAAATGCCAAAACGAATACGTCGAAACCGCTAAAGGTTGCCTCCGAACTGGGCTAGCGGATTGTGCCGGAGCAGCCGATAGTAAGGCAAGCGGGCCTGCGGCCAGTACTGCACGTCGAGTAGTTGTCATAAGGGAACCTGCTAAGCTGAAGGAAATTCCAATCTTCAATTATGATCACACAGGCTCCTGGGGCCACCCCCATCAACCGCTATGAAAAAGTTAATTGGATAACCACCACCTTTTTCGGCATGTTCCACGTCGGTGCCCTCGCGGCGCCGTTCTTTTTCGAATGGCGTTCTCTCGCCGTCGCTCTTATACTGTACTGGATCACCATCGGCTGGGGAATCGGCATGGGCTACCATCGCCTCCACACCCACCGTGCCTACACCGTGCCGAAATGGATCGAGCATCTGTTCGCCGTTTGCGGAACCCTGACCATGGAAGGCGGCCCCATTTTCTGGGTGGCGACACACCGGATCCATCATCAACATTCTGACCAGGCAGGCGATCCCCACACTCCGCGCCACGGCGCCTGGTGGGCCCACATGGGCTGGATCCTGTTCGGCGAAGCGAAGCACAACCAGACCAAAGCCATGATGAAGTACACCCCGGATCTGGCCAAAGATTCGTTCTACCTCTGGCTCAACTCCTACCACTGGGTGCCCATCATCATCCTCTCCGCCATCCTCTTCCTCTGGGGCGGCTGGTCGATGTTCCTCTGGGCCACGTGCGTTCGCGTCGTCGCCGGCCTCCACTCCACGTGGCTCGTAAACTCCGCTACCCACCTCTGGGGCGGCCGCCGCTTCAATATCCGCGATGACTCCCGCAACAGCTGGTGGGTCGCCATCCTCACCTTCGGCGAAGGTTGGCACAACAATCATCATGCCCATCCCAACTCGGCCCGCCACGGCCTCGCTTGGTACGAATACGATCAAACGTGGATCCAAATCCGCTTCCTCGAAATGATCGGCGTCGCGAAAAACGTCAAAACCGCGTCCGTTGACACCCCTTCCGCCATGGAGCGTAAGGTCGCCTGACAGTTGGCCTAACTGGCACTCTCGTGCGGCTTGCGACATAATCAACGCAAGCCGCATGCGATTCAGTTTTTGTCTCCTATGGGCCGCGCCCCTCCTGGCGCAGCCGCTCGAATTCAACCGCGACATCCGTCCCATCCTGTCCGACCGGTGTTGGACCTGCCACGGTTCCGACGCTGCCGCCAAAGGCATTCGACTCCGTCTCGACCAACCCACCGCCGTCGCCGCCGCCCGCCACCTCATCGTCGAACGCATCTCCACCCCTAACAAAATCAAGCGCATGCCCCCGGCGCACACCGGCGCGGCGCTCTCCCCCACCGAAGTCGCCAACCTCACCAAATGGGCCGACGCAGGTGCCCCCTGGCAGAAGCACTGGGCCTACCTCCCCCCCACCCGGGAACCCAATCAATCGACCGATCATTTCGCCCGCGCCCGTCTCACCCGCGATGGCCTCTCCCCCTCCCCGGAAGCCCCTCGCGACACCCTCCTCCGCCGCGCCGCCCTCGACCTCACCGGTCTCCCGCCCCTCCCCGGCGAGTTCGACGGCCTCTCCTACGAACAAGCCGTCGACCGTCTCCTCGAAAGCCCCC
>JBKJLJ010000446.1:0-7926 GCA_046597015.1 Bryobacteraceae bacterium | reverse complement strand
TGGCGCGGAACTCGATGAGCCTCGCCTACCTAACTCGGGGTGTTGTCGGCTCCGGCGGCCGCCGAGGCGACAGCAACACCAACTTCAGCGCCAACGGCTCGCGCAACTCCACCTCTGACGTCCTCGTCGACGGGGCTACCGTCGCGACGGTGGAACAGAACTCCGGGGTCACCGACCTTAAGTTCTCGCCCTCGGTCGACGTCGTCCAGGAGTTCAAAATGCAAACGAACTTTTTCTCGGCCGAATACGGCCAGACCGGCGGCGCCGTCGTCAACATGGTTACCCGTTCCGGCACCAACAGCCTCCACGGCACTGGTTACTACTTCATGCGCGACGCCGCGTTGAACGCCAACGATTGGTTTGCCAATCGCGCCGGCCGCGCTATCCCCGCTTTTCATCGCGACCAGTTCGGTGGCGTGATCGGCGGACCGGTGATCAAGAACAAAACATTCTTCTTCGGCGCTTACGAATACACCAAGCAGGAGAGCCCGACCAGCCAACAGGCGAGCCTCCCGACCGTCGAGCAACTCGCCGGAGACTTCTCGAAAACCTTCAACGCCGCGGGCCAGTTGATGCAGGTCTTCGATCCGTACAATACCTTTACCAACGCCGCTGGCAACCTCCAGCGCCAACCGCTCGCCGGCAACATCATCCCGGCGTCGCGCATGAACCCCTTGGCCGTTAAAGCCCTCTCGTTCCTGCCGAAACCGAACCAGGCCGGCGCGGCATTTACCAACGCCAACAACTGGTTCAACCAAGGCATCAATCCGAGCACCGGCCATCAAATCACCCTCAAAGGCGACCACAACTTCAACCAGTCCAACCGCCTCAGCGGACGTTGGAGCAAAGCGATGAGCGACGGCACCAACCCAAACCTGTTCGGCGACGGTAACCCCGCCTACTTCACGGGTGGTCCGAGCTTTACCCGCACCCAGTCCATGGTCGGGGATTTCACCCACGTGGCCAATGCCACCACGCTGTTCGTGTTCCGTTACGGCTACACCTACTCGAACTACGGTCGTAATCCGTTCTTCGATAAGTTCGACCCGACTACCCTGGGTTTCGCGGCGAACGTGAAAGACAACGCGACCAATCTTGTTTTCCCGCGGTTCGCTCCCGAAGGATTCCGCGAATTTGGTACCGAAGGCTATTGGGTCATGGACCGTCAAGAAGCGGTTCATCACTGGTCCGGCTTTGTCTCGAAGACGCTCGGTGGCCACAACATCAAGGCTGGTGGGGAACGGCGGTACAACCGTCTCGACTACCTCCAACCCGGTAACCCCTCGGGCCGCTTTAACTTCGGCCGCGGCGTCACCTGTGCCGACCGTTTCACCTGCCCCGGCAATCAAGGCAATGGGCTCGCGGCTATGCTCCTCGGCTGGACCACGGGCAGCGAATACCAGATCGAACCGAAGGCGTTCTCCCGCTCGGCCTATTGGGGCTTCTATTTCCAGGACGATTGGAAGCTGACGAACAAACTCACCGTCAACATCGGCGTGCGCTATGACTTTGACGTCCCGCGCTGGGAGCAGCAGAACCGCTACAGCTACTGGGACCTGAACGCTCAGTCCTCTATCAAGGTTCCTGGCCTCGATACCCGTGGCGTCGTCAAGTTCGTCGACGACAAGAACCGCTCGCCGTTCGACGCCGACCGCAACAACTGGCAGCCCCGCATCGGGTTCGCCTACGCCCTCAACCCCAAGACCGCCATCCGCTCCGGCTATGGCCTCTTCTACACCCTCTCCCGCGCTACCGTCTTCGGTCGGCCTGGTACCGGGTTCACCATCAACTCGCCCTCCATCTGGTCGCTCGATTCGAACGCCACCCTCAACTCCCAGTTGAACAACCCGTTCCCGAATGGCGTGCAACTGCCGCCCGGCCGCAGCCAAGGCGACAACACTCTGATCGGGTTCGGCACCGGAACCATCGTTCGCGACAACAACCGGAACCCCGAATATCATTCGTGGAACCTCTCGATTCAACGCGAACTGCCTAAGCAGACCGTGCTGGAAACGAACTACACCGGCAGCCGAGGTACCCACCTGTTCATGCCGATTACGACGTTGTCACCGCTGTCGCCACAGTATTATGGGCTGGGCCGGACGGCGCTGAACGCGCTCGTTCCTAACCCGTTCTTTGGGCAGATCACCGATCCCCGTTCCGCCCTCAGCCAGCCCACCGTCACCCGGGTTCGGACCCTGCGTCCGATGCCGCATTTTGACGGCACCAGCGTCGGCCAAGCGGAACCGGCCCGGGGCAGTTCCAGCTACCACGCCCTCCAGGTCAAATTGGAGAAACGGTTCAGCCAAGGGCTCACCCTGCTCACTCACTACACGTGGTCCAAGATGCTCGACGACGTGTCGCACAGCTCGGGCAATGTCTCCTGGCTCGGCGGCTCCACGTCGCTCCAGAACATCTGGGATCTGCGCGGCGAGAAGTCGTTGTCCTCTCACGATGAGGCCAACCGCTTCGTGATGACCGGCTCCTACGAACTTCCGTTCGGCAAGGGCCGTGCGTTCGGATCGGGCATGAATCGGGTTGCGAACTGGTTCGTCGGCGGATGGGATCTGAGTGGTATCTTACTCATGCAAAGTGGCAGCCCACTACAGGTCACGCAATCCGGCGGCAACATCTGGGACGGCACGCAACGGCCGAACCTTGTCGGCGACCCCAGTACCACTGGACCAGTTCAGGACCGAATTAACAACTACTTCAACCCGGCGGCGTTCTCTCAGCCCCCGGTTGACGTTCCTGGTACCGCTCCTCGGAACTTGAACTACCGCGCTCCTGGCATCAAAACCCTCGACGCGGCTCTGCTCAAGAGCATCACCGTAAAGGAAGGACATCGCCTCGAATTCCGTATCGAAGCGACCAACTTCACGAACACCCCGATGTTCGGCGACCCGGCCACTTCTTTCGGAGCCGTCAACTTTGGCCAGATCACCGGCCTTCGGAGTGGCGTCGGTCCTCGCAACATGCAATTTGGTCTGAAGTACTACTTCTAAACCAACCAGCCACAAAGTAGAGCCTCTCCTACGGGGGAGGCTCTACTTTTCCGCAAAGCAGTAGAGCGCGCCGCGGGTTCGGACATACATCCGGTTGTCGACGAAGGCCGGGGTTGCGAACACCGGCTCATCCATTTCCACTGTGTTTAGCGTTTCCCACTTCGCCCCAGCCCGCAACACGGTCGCTGTCCCATTCTGACTGAACAAGTACAGTTTTCCCGCGGCTGCCACCGGCGAACTATAGTACGTGTCGAGTGCGCCCGTCAATCGTCCCTGCTTCAGAATCGCACCTGTCTTGGGGTCGAGCGACGTGAAGATCCCGCCGTCCTTGACGAGATACAGCACCCCTTGGTAAAGCAACGGGGACGGTACGTTAGGGAGAAACTTCTGCATCCGCCACCGGACCGCCGTTTGGGAGATGTCGCCCCGACCGCTGGGCTGAATTGCGAGCAGCGTATTCCGGGCCGCCCGCCGGGCCCGATAGAAGTCCCAGTCTCGCGTGTTCAGGTAGCCCTTGCCGTCCAAGTCGAGCAGGTAGAAGCTTTTTTGCATCTTGGGGTCGATCTCATCCTGCACGATCTGGCCGTCTCGGTTTGCATCGTAGAGGGTTAGCGCCTCGGCCCAGGTCGGGGTCTCGGTGGGCGTTTCCGCCTCGCCGCCGCCCTCGTAGCCGTGGACGAAAATCGTATCGCCTCCGATGACCGCCACCGACTTCGGTTGCCACGAGAAGCCGCGGACCCACCACAGTTTTTCGCCGGTCGTGGCGTTGTAAGAAGTTACTTGATAGGCGCCGGGCACGATCAATTCGGCTGGTCCCTCTTTGGGTGTGAAGATCACCGGAGTAACATAGCTCCGGGTTACTTCGGAGCGGTCGACACGCCAACGCTCCCGCCCGGTCTTCTTGTCGAGCGCCAGCAGAAACGACCCGGCATCCTGGTCACAAACCAGAATGACGAGGTCTCCGTGGACGATCGGCGAAGAGCCATGTCCGTTGACGTTATTGAACGGCCCGACCGGGGTGCTCCAGCGTTCGTCGCCGTCTTTCGAGTAGGAGATGATGCCGTAGTCGGCGAAGAAGACGAATACGTTGGTGCCGTCGGTCGCCGCGCTAGGCGAGGCGGGGGAGTTCACCTTCTGGTACCGTTCGATCCGGGGCCGGGGGGCCTGTCGCCGCCAAAGGATCTTTCCGGTCTTGCGGTCCAGACACAGCGTGAACAGCTTTCCGCCTTGGTCGACGATCTTATCGCCCCGCCCGGCGTCTACCCGTTCGCCGCCCTCGGCTCCGGTGAGGAAGATGAGGTCGCCCGTGATGACTGGCGAGGAGTGGCCGAACGGCAGACTCGTTTTCCAGACGACGTTCCTGGTAGGCCCGAACTCGGTGGGGGCTTTAGAGACGGTCGCGACGCCCGACCCGTTCACGCCCCGGAACATCGGCCAATCGGCGGCAGTAAGGACCGTCGCCGAAAGGAGCAGAATAAGTCGCTGGGGCATGCGGACATAATACGCGATTAGCGAATCGAGATGAGCTCGACGTCGAAAATCAGGGCCGAATGCGGGGGGATATCGCCACCCGCGCCACGGGCGCCGTAGCCGAGTTCGGAGGGGATGTAGAGGCGATACTTAGAGCCGGTCGCCATCAGTTGCAGGCCCTCGGTCCATCCGGCGATCACGCGGTTCAGCGGAAACGAAATCGTCTCTTTCCGCTGGTAGCTGGAATCGAGCACCTTGCCGTTGATCAACCGTCCTTCGTAGTGGACCTCGACGGTGCTAGTGGGCCCGGGTTTCGGGCCGGTGCCTTCCTGCAGAACTTCATACTGCAACCCTGAGGCGGTTTTGGTGATGCCCTCTTTCAGGGCGTTTTCTTCGAGAAATTTCTTTCCGGCTTCCATTACTGAACGGTACCATGCTCTGCGGTTAGGTCAGCGCGGTCTGGCAGTAGGTCAGGCACTTCTTCATTTCGGCCATCACCGTCGTGCCTTCGCCAATCGCGTACTCGAGTTCAATATTCGCGGGCCATTGGTACTTCTCCGTCTTCATCAGTTGCAGCACTTCCTTGAGGGGCGTGCTTCCTTTGCCCCACTCCAGGTTGTCGGCGCCTTCAGTCTTGAATTTCCGGTCTTTTAGGTGGAAGCTTGTGATCCGCGACGCGTTGGCCTTGATGAACGGCACGGGTGACTTACTAATTGCAGCGGTGAAGTGGCCGACGTCCAAGTTGATGCTGTTGTACTTAGACTGCCCCAAGGCGGTCTCCCAGCTCTTTTCGTCCACCTGAAGATGGTTGTGGTATCCAGCGTAAATCTTGTGCTTGGCGGCGAAGTCTCCGATGTGCTGGGTGAGCTTAGAGTCGGTCGGGAGCTCCATCGTGACCGATTGCGCCCCGAGCGCCTTGGCTACCCCGAAGACGTATTCGTACTCCTCGTCCGCCATTGCCGTCGTCAGCCCCAACTTTACGATCGGGATATTTACCCCGGCGTCGTTGTACATTTTCCGCAGGGCTTTGTACTTGTCCATCGACACCGAGAGCCTCCATTGCTTCCGCTCGCCGGCTAGCTTCTTCATCGCGGCTTGCCGCTCCGGGGTCATCTGCCGGCCTCCGCCAAAGGCAGGACCGCGCGCCTCAGGGGCTCCAGCAAAGTTCTCCGCCGCGTCGCCCATCAGCTCGACCGAACTGATGCCGAGTTCGGTGCAGTACTTCAGAAGGTCTGGTGCCGAGCTCGGCAGAGACCGGAAGCAATACGTGATGGCCCCGATCTGCACGCCGGAAAACTTTGAGTTCGGCTTGCCAAACAGGCTTGCGGCTGGCAGAGCAGCCAGAGCCAACTTCCCTAATTCGCGTCGATTCATGCCCGTATTATTTCACAACCAACACTGAAGGCTTTGCCTTGGATTTGCCGCGTGGTAAATGTATTGGAGGAGTTTCAAATGGCAAAATACAATGACATCATGCTCAAACAGAACGCGAGCTCCTATCGGGGGCTTTCTGGCGATCTCACTCAGTCGTATAGGTCTTTGACCGCAGCTGAGGTCAACCGACTCCCGACGGGATCAGCGTTGACGCTCGAGTTGGACCAAACATCGACCGCTGCGCTGCTCCTTCCCGCGGTGCAGAAAATTCGCGAGGCGGCGGCCCGCTCTTCGACCGTCGAGATCAAGCTTTCCCAACTCGACGCGGTCTTTGTCAAGTTACTCCCGTCGACCGTCACGCAAAAGGTTTTGAGTTCTGGTCGTCAAGGCTATTCGATCCAACTGCGTAAGTCGTAATCGATGCGCCCCTCTTCGGGCAGTGTCCCTGATTCGACTGATCGGGTGAGTTGGAATGCGTTTGTCCAGCGCCTTCGCGCGATTGGATTAGATCGCGAATTCACGCTCGCGCGACAGCAGGAGAGCGAGAGATTTCCCCTCTCGCTGCGGACCGATTGGCTGGCACACTCTTACCGCCGCGATCCCAGCCCGGCGTCGGTCGCGTTGCGCTTGCTCGCTTTCGATGTTCCTCTGTCCCGGGCCGTGGCCGCCGCGGCGCTGGGGGAAGATTGGTTCGATTTTGTCGTCGCGCAGGGAGTCGTCGTCGAGGCCGGCGACGGCTGGCTGAGCCCGTTCCAGCTCCAGCTAGTGAATGAGCTATACCTATTTTCTGACCGGCCTGGCGTCGAGTCGAACACGGTGATGGCGCTCGGGCCCACGACGGAGATTCTGGCGCGGGCCTCGTATCCGCAAGTCGACATTGGAACCGCTCTCGACCTCGGTTGCGGTTGCGGCGTGCTCGCCCTGCTGCTGGCTCGGGTCGCGACCCGCGTGGCCGGCACCGATCTGAATCCCCGGGCCATCGCGATGGCGAAGCTAAACGCGGCGATGAATGGCGTCGAGAACGTCATCTTTCGTCAGGGCGACCTTTTTGCTCCGGTAGCCGGCGAACGGTTCGACCTGATCGTTTCGCAGCCGCCCTTCCTGGCTTGTGCCGACGGAGATTCTTCCGTCCTGTTCCTGCATGGCGGCCGGCGGGGCGACGAATTGACGCTGCGGATCCTTGAGGAGCTGCCGGGCTACCTGACTGAAAACGGCACGGGCTTCGTCCTCGCTGATTTTGGGCTTGGTGCCGGAGAGACGGTCTCGGCTCGGATTCCCGCGACTGATGGCGTGACCGTGCTGGTGGCGGGGAAGGCTGTCGACCTGGATGTCAACGCGGCGCTCTATATCGCCAACGGGCAGTTTCTGGGAGGCGAGTTACTCTGGGAGCGGACTGCGCGGGAAGTCGAGCACTATCGGGCCTGCGGAGTCGATTATCTGATGCCGGCTCTGCTGGTGATCGAAGCGGGAGCAACGGGCGTGAGGGAACTGGAGCTGGCGCCGGACAAATGGAGCGAGTTGGAGAGAAGTTTGATCGATCCCGTCGTGGTTGCGGCGCGCGGGTTGGACGAGCCGTGGGAAGCCTGGCTGCCTCGTCGATTGCGGATTGTTGACGGGACCGTGCTCCAGCGCGGAGTCGTGCGGAGCGGATTCGGTTCGCTGTTGCCCGATCCCGTCGTCGGAGAGTCCGTGCTGCCGCTCATCGCAGCGGTTCACGAAGCCGAGTCCGTCGCGGACGCGCTCGGAGGACTTTCCGGCGAAGTCGCGGTACCGATGTTAGCGCGATTGGTGTTGCACGGAATTCTGCAAATTGCTTAGCTCCACCAGACTTCGCCGGCAGCGAGGTGGGCTTTGGCGGTGTCGGGGTTGATCTCTATGCCGAGGCCGGGTTTGTCGGTGGCGGTGATGTGGCCGTCCTTGATGTACGGGCCGTCAAGGAGGATGAGCTGGTCCATCCAGCCGCCTTTGCCGGTGACGGTTTCCATGGCGATGAAGTCGCGGATGCTGGTGGCCCACTGGGCGTTGGCGTAGGTATTGACCTGACAGCCGGTGTTGTGGGTGCCCATGGGGATGCCGA
>JBKJLJ010000350.1:0-7357 GCA_046597015.1 Bryobacteraceae bacterium | reverse complement strand
CCACCTCCGCCCGCCAAGGCCTCTTCCGTAACTTCCCCAATGTCCGCAACGGCAATACCCTCGCCGCTGTACCCACCGTCGACCTCAGCGGCAACCCCCGCTCCCCGGACGGTTCCGCCCTCCAAACCATTAACCTCTATCAGCTCGACCCCGCCGCCCGCGGCCGTCCGGACCCCACCGGCGGCATCAAGCGTCTCCTCGATGGCGTCCCCCTACCTAATAATTTCCGCACCGGTGACGGCCTCAATACCGCAGGCTATACCTGGAGTCGCAGCGCCTCCGACGACCTCCGCCAGATCGCCTTCAAAATCGACCAAAACTGGACGGACCGCCAACGTACCAGCCTCTCGTTCTCCCGCGAAACGGAAACGGCGCTCAATGGCTTCATGGCGCAACGCTACCCCACCACCCCGGGCGGCACGTTGACCGCCATCGGCAGCACCCTCTCGCTCCGTCACACCACCACCCTGAACTCCCGCATGCTGAATGAGTTCACCGGCGGATTTACCCGCCCCCGCGTCCGCTTCAATAGCCCTTGGGAAATCGACGGGATCGATAAAGTCCTCCCCGCGAACGGATCCCAAGCATTCCTCCCGATCTTCGCTTCCATCACGAACCCGATCGAGGATCAAGACCCCCAAGGTCGCATCAGCCCCGTCTACAGCTACGCCGATACGTTCTCCTACATCCGCCAGAAACACGCCTTCAAAGTGGGCGGTGAAGTCCGCTGGGTCTCCTCGAACGGCTTTAGCTCCTTTACCGTCATACCCCGTTACAACATCGGCACCGGCGTTCTGAATAACTCCCCCATTACCACCGCCCCCGGCATCGGCGCCAACAGCACCCTGGCCACCAACATGCTCCACGACCTCACCGGCACTCTTTCCGGCATCAGTCAAGCCTTCAACGCCGTCGACGCCAAAAATCCGCGCTTTCTCTCCGGAGAACCCCGGCAACGCACCTGGCGCCAACGCGAAATCAGTTGGTTCGCCAAAGACGATTGGAAGATCACCCCGTCCCTTACCCTCAATCTCGGCATCCGCTGGGAGTATTACGGCCTCCCCTCGGAAGCCCTCGGCCGCATGGCCGGCCTCACCACCGGCTCGGCCGGGATCTTCGGCATCTCGGGTACCGATTTCTCTTCCCTGTACCGCCCCGGTGCCTCCGGCGGCGCCCTCACCCAGTACCAAACCGTCGGACCCAACTCCGCCAACCCCGGCCTCAATCTGTACGCCGCGGACCGCAACAACTTCGCCCCCGCGGTCGGCTTAACCTACAGCATCCCCTGGCTCGGAAAGGATAAAACCGTCTTCCGGATGGGCTACAGCATGGGCTACGAACGCAACTCCCTCCGGAACCTCGACGTCTACGCCGCCGACATCCCCGGCATGCGCATCGTCAACAATTTCCGCTCCTCCAACCCCCTCAGCCTCTCCAATGCCCCGCCGGTTACCCCCAACGGCGTCCCGTTCTCGCTCGTTCCTCTAACGGACCGCGGCATCACCGCATACGCTTACGACTCCGGACTCCGCACCCCCTATTTCCAGAATTGGAACGCGAGCGTGCAGCGCGCCCTCCCCGGCCGCCTCACCCTTGACGTCCGCTACGTCGGCAGCAAGGGCACCCGCCTCCTCCGCGGCAACAACATCAACGAAACCAATATCTTCGAAAACGGCATCCTCGACGCCTTCCGCCTCGCCCAGTCCGGCCAGGAATCGCCCCTCCTCGATCGCATGTTCAACGGCCTCGCCCTCAGCGGTCGCGTGGTCGGCACCAACATGGGCGGCTCCGAATACCTCCGCCTCCAACAGGGCGCCAACGTGGCCGGTCAGAGTGTCGGCGGCGTCGCCGCCTTCCTGAATACCTCTACCATTGCCGGCCTCCCCGGTGCTTTCCTCCGCCGCGCTGGGCTGCCCGAAAACTTCGTTACCGCGAACCCCCAGTTTGCCGGAGCCCAACTCCTTGGTAACTACGCCAACTCCTCCTATCACTCCATGCAGATCGAAGTCATCCGCCGCTTCTCGAAGGGCTTCCAGGTCCAAGCCAACTACACCTGGTCCAAAACCCTCGGCGAGGAAGAAGGCTCCGGCCAGGATCTTATCGACAATTTCCGCGACGGCCGCAATCGCCGCGTCGAAAAACGGCTGCTGACCTATCACCGGACCCACGTCTTCCGCAACAATGCCTCCTACGAACTGCCCTTCTTCAAAGGCCAGCGCGGCGTCTTCGGCCGTCTGCTGGGCGGCTGGCAGTTCAACGGCATCTTCAATGTGTTCAGCGGCCAACCGGTCAACATCGTTTCCGGGCGCAATTCCTATAACAATTTCGGCGGCGACAACACCGCCCGCGTGGATGGCCCGGTCGCCAAGTCCATCGGCCAAGCCACCGTCACCGGCAACGGAGTAATCTATTTCCCCGGTTACTCCAATACCGGCCCCGACCCCGCCATCGCCGGTATGACCACTCTCAACAACATTCGCGCCACCTCCACCATGCTCGCCGTCCGCGATGCTTCCGGCCAAATCGTCTTCCGGAACCCGCTCCCCGGCGAACTCGGGAATCTCGGTTCCTTCTTCCTCAGCGGCCCAGGAGCCATCCGTCTCGATACGAACGTCCGCAAAATCTTCCGGGTCACCGAGAGGAAGGAGTTCATCCTCCAACTCGACGCCGAAAACGCGCTGAACTCGCCGCAATGGAACAACCCCAACGCCGACATCAATAGCTTGAACTTCGGCCGCATCACCGGTGCCTCCGGCACTCGCCTCCTGCTCCTCGGCGGCCGCTTTAACTTTTAGCGACAGGCCCGGCGCACCTCGCTACACCCGAAAGCGGGGGCCCTAACGCCGGGTCAGCCGCGCCTCCAACCAAATCGCCAGCACCAGCAAAAACACCGCAATCGACCCCACCAGCGGCAACCACATCACGCTCCCAATTCCCCAATACTGCGCCGCCACCCCCAACACCGTGGGAGCCAACAACGCCCCCGTCAACCCTAACGAAAAAATGCCGTTATAAAACCCCGGATGATAGCTCTGGAACCGATGCTCAATGCTCTCCGCCGTCAACGGATAGATCGCCGCAAAACCCGCCCCCAGCAGCAACACCGCTACAAAAGCCCCATCGATCGTAGCGGTCAAAGAAAGCAGTAAACAACCAAAAAACGCCGCCAAAACACTAAACAAAAGCAGCCGTGAATGTTTCATCCGCCGCAGCAACGCCTGCGCGACAATCCGCCCCACCAGCAACGCCGCAAAGTACCATGCCAACAACCCGATCCCCGTCGCCGGACTCGCCCCCAATCGCTGCACTACAAACAACGGCAACCACCCCGCTATCGCCCACTCATTTCCAAATTGAAAAAACAACAACAGCGTGAACAACACCGCCCCCGGCGACCGGAAATCCTTCATCGCCACCCGTAAACTCGGAAACTCCGTCCGCGCCAAACCAATCGGCGCCGCCCGCAACCACGACAGTAAATAGAACAGCGGAATGCAAGCAATAATCAGCAAAATCCCCGACGCCGTGTACGTCGTGAACGCCGCCGCAATCACCCCCGACGTCGCCAAACAGCCCAACCCAAAGAAAACGCCCGCCAGATTAATCGTCGCCGCCGGATCGTGCTCATACATCGGCGTGATGGCATGGAAAATCGCCGTATTCACCATCGCAGCGCTCATCCCCACCCCAAACAAACCCGCCATCCGTAAGGAAGGCGGCACCGGCCCCGACAACGTAGCCAAGTAAATGAACGCCCCTACCGCCATCGCGCTCCCCAGCGCCAACACAAACCGGATCCCCCGCCGGGGAAGCAGCAACTGCGTCACGTGGAAGGCGACGTACACGCCAAAATTCAAAAATAGAAAATACAAACCCACGGTCAGGTAATCCGAACGCAAGTGGTAGCCCCACGCCGGCAAAAACGAACCCAAAAACGAAAACAACAGGCCCGACAAAAAGAAGCCCCCCAGCGCCCGCCGCCCCGACGCCGCATCCAAAAGCCCCTCGTTCGCCGGTCGTACCCTCTCCACCCGCGGAGGAAGCACTACCGGTTCTGGACGTATCTTCGCCATGGGCTCGTCCTGAGCCGTCTCCACCGCCGCCGCTGCCTCAGCAATCCCCAAGGGTGTCACTGCCGCCTCGGCAATAACCGGCGGAGCAACCTCCGGTTTCGCATTGCGGTTCTTGCGACGTCCCATCCCGAATAGTGTACCCCGTATCCCATTTTCTGGAGAGATGGCCTTTGTCTCACAGACGCTCCACTGAAAAAAAAGAAGTTGCCTTTGGCCCCTGATGTGCATAACCATCGACATAGCTTTGGCGGGAGATGCCTCCCCGCCCACTTCAGGGGCCTCACCTCACGGTGAGGCCTTTTCTACGTCCAAAACCCATCCGTAGCGGACCGCTCCTGTTACACCCACAAATTCTAGTGGTCCAGTTGCGTATTTTCTCTTGACAGCTCTCTAAAGTCAGGATAATCTGCTCTTATCACTGAAAAAGGAGGTGGTCCAACTACATGGTTTTAGACGGCAGTATATTTGGGCGCAGGGAGGGTGCGAGCTCCTAGGCTCGGCTCCCCTAATTAACTTTAGCCTCGATCAGTGTCGAGCGAGTTGTTCTTAGGAACTATCGCCCCCCCTGCACGAAGCCCATCCTCAACAAAACTAAGGCCCCTGACCGGTTCGTCCCGGCAGGGGCTTTGGTTTTCAACTCCTCACCCTGCCTCCTGTGCTATCCTGGTTGGATTATGAAAGCTGGAATCCACCCCGCCTATGACATCGTAAAGGTCTCGTGTGCCTGTGGCAGCACCTTTCAGACTCGGTCGACCAATAAAACTGACCTCCGCGTCGAAATCTGCTCCGCATGCCACCCGTTCTTTACCGGTCGCCAGAAGCTCATCGACACCGAAGGCCGCGTTGACCGCTTCAATAAGCGGATGGCCAAGTCCGAAACAATCAAAAAGGCCCGCGAAGTAGCACCCGCTCCCACCGCGTAAGCCGCAACCCTCAGAAAGCAAAAAAAGGCCGGACAATGAGTCCGGTAGGGCCGGGTGGCACTGAAACTCTACACTGCGCGATTAGTTAGGCGGGAGTGGAGTCGCTTGGTGAGCCAGTCCTGAGGCCAATGCGGGCTAATCTCGCGGGTAGCTATACTGAGGCAAAGTAGCAGCCCCTAATGGAGGTCGCGTGAAGCTCTATTTCAGCGGCGAATGGATCCTGAACCGTCAGGCCAGCGGCCTCAACGAGGGCGCAGCCGCAATCGAGAGCGGCGTCATGTGGATCATCCATGACGGTCCCAAGTGTGGGTTTCGAATAAACATGAAGGCCGGTGGCGAGTCCGTCGAACGTACATGGGAAAGCAGCTTTTCGGACCAAAGAGAGGTGGCTGCAGGAGGGTCTTGGAGTCATCTATTCTGGGACGGAGACGCTATGGTATTCAACTGCGGTTCAGAGAGCCCCGGTAGCTCTTGGACGATGTCGTGGCGCTACGAACTGACGGCAGACCGACTGGGGCTTCACGCAATTGAACAAATGCGTGGCGCCGGCCGGGATTTCGAAAATACTTGGATCTTCGAGCGGAAGCAAACTTAAAAGGCGTCTCCACGGTCGCCCCGCGCCTTGCGCCTAGCCTCGCGCTCAGCTCGCATCTTCTCATACTCCAACTTTTGCGGATCGCTCAAAATCGCGTTGACGGCATCCACTTGCTCCTTCTGGATCCGACTCATCTCCGGCTTGGTCTGTTCTCGGAACTTCTTGTAATCCAAGTGAGTCCGCTCGAGGATCGTCTGTAACTTCCCCACCTGAGCCTCGTCCAGCCGCAAACGAAGCTGCATCTCGCCGCTATACTCCTTCCGATACTGCTCCGGAGTTTTTCGCGTGTTCGATACAGCCCCGACGCTGCTCGCATTGTACAAATGCAAACCGCCACCGCCCACCGCCACCCCGCTCACAAAAACCAGAGCCAGGTACATCCCAATACTCCATTGACTGCGTTGCATCTTATTCGCCCGGAGTCTCAAGCGGCGAAGCAGGATGCAACGCGGCCATCACCACCACATCTTCGTTGTCGTCGAGCGATTCGACGTAGCTCGCTTCGTAGTAAGCCGACTGTCGCATCGGACCCCACATCGACAGCCCCACCAAAACTACACCCGCGCAACAAGCCCCCGCCACCACCCGCTGGCTCCACAAAGACCATAGCGAAGTACGCGATCGGCCCGCCTCAATTTTCTTCCACAGGCCAGGCATAAACTCCGCCCCGCCCTCAATGTCCGGCAGCTCTTGGCGGTAAGCCGCAAACAGCGCGTTCAGTCTCTCTTCCCGATCTTGATTGGACGACATAACGGTCACCTATGAGTTTAACTCGTTTCGCTCGAACGCTTTCAATACCCGCTGACGGGCCCGAAATAAACGCACCTTTAGCGCGTTCTCGTTTACCTTGTAAATGCCCTCTAACTGCTTCAAGGACATCCCTTCCACCTCTTTCAACGTCAGCAAAATCCGATCCTCTTCACTCACTCCACCCAGCAGAGAATGCACAAATTCCTTCACTCGCCCCCGCCGGTTCTCTTCCACCTGCGCGAGCGTACTCGCCGTCGCATCCGCCATCACCACTTGCTGCTCACTCAAATCCGACATCCGAGCCTCCGGACGACGTTTCTGGCGGCGCAGATAATCATACGCCGCGTTCACCGTCAACCGGTACAACCAAGGTTCAAAGACTTCAGGCTCCCGCAGCTGGTCCATAGAATGATAAAGCCGAAGAAAAACCTCCTGCCCGACATCCTCTACATCCTCATGGCGGCTGATCAATCGCGAAATCGTACCCAAAATCCGACGACGATACGCCTGCACAATCTGGCCGAAAGCCGCGTCGTCGCCTTCCCTCGCCTTCTCAATCAGCGAAAAATCAACGAGCATCGCGGCCTTCACCCGCGCCGGGCTCGCCGTTTCACTGCCGATCTGATTAATGGATATGCCAAGAGTGGCCAAATTGTCCCCTCAAACTCTTGAGGCGAACGTTCTGTACCGTAGGTTACACGATTCCAGCTAAGCAGCCGTCTCGCGAACCCGCCCGGATTTGCTGCGCGCAGCGGCCAGCGTCTCCAAAATCTCAATCACTCGTTCCACCCCAACTCGCTGCGTCCGCAAATAATCCAGCTTCTGCTCCGGACTCGCGTACTTTAGCTCCGGGGGAAATAAATACTGAGCTTGCATAACTATACTCCTATAGTACTGTCGGTCATAAGTCAATCACCTTATAGTACTAGTACCCAAGTTCTGCCCCCCCGTGCTACCCTCAAAGCTCTCCCCAAACCTCATGGATTTCCTCGCCGGTCTCAACCCTCAGCAACAAC
>JBKJLJ010000041.1:0-6156 GCA_046597015.1 Bryobacteraceae bacterium | reverse complement strand
CTCTCTGCCGGGTCGCCGACCGTTGCACCTACTGGCAATGAGCTCTATCTCACAATGGGGCCACCCAACAAGGCGAATTTGGTTTCGAACGGTGGACGCTTTGACGGAAGACTCGGCGCTAGTTCGGTCGACGACGACAACCTTCTGGTGAACCTTTGGTGCCTGGACGCGCAACTTTCTTTTCATGGGGATACGCCGTACAGAGTAAACTCGTCGGGCTTCGCGCGGATTAACAGCGAGAGCGCAACCGGCGGAAGCCGCGATGTCCGCTATGAAGAGGCGTTGGCACCAAACGGCGTGGAAAACGATTCCATCCTGAACCTCCGCCATGCGACCGGCTTTGACCCGGGCGGTCACCACCCGAGGGAGCATGCTCTTTCCCGTTATCGCATGGCCGCACACTTGCTTGATCAATATACTTCGAGCACTACAGACAACGACGGCCAGGGCACGGTATTCGTGAGCGGAGAAGGGCAATTTGAAATAGGCAAGAACACGCCGACCAATTCCGCCCATAATCATGCAATTATTGGAGCGATCTGGCCGGCCATGCACACCCATACGGATCCTGATGACCAAGCTATTCCTTCTGGCAGTACGCTGACTTGGCTCAACAGAGCTGCGACTTATGTCCATACGAACCGGTCGCATGACAGCATCTCGAGCGAGTGGGCGGTAGTCAGCGGTTGGTCCGGTCCCTCTTATGTCCATAACTCTGGTAGTCCGGTCCAAGCGTTGCTCACCGAAACCCCCGAACCCGGCTTCTACGGCCTCCTCTGCACCGGTCTCAGCGCTCTCGTATTGGCCGCTAGCCGCCGCAAGAAGAACTAAGACGCAGCCGTTTAGCATCCTCCTCCCCAATCCTCCCAACTCCCGCAGGGCGGCGCACACGCGCCGCCGTTCTTCTTTTATCCTGAGATAGAACTTCTTCCATGCGCGCCACCCCTTGCCTCACCGTCGTTTTTCTCTTAGCCTGTGGCGCATCCAAACAACAGTACGTCCAACGCGGAAACGAATTCTTCGCCAAGGGCCAACTCGCCGACGCGACTCTGAACTACCGCAACGCTCTAAAGAAAGATCCCGCCTACGCTGAAGCCCACTATCGTCTTGGACTGCTCCTCAACAAAGAAGCCAAATTTTCCGAGGCACTCGCCACCCTCGAAAAAGCCGTAGCTCTCCAGCCCAACCACGAAGCGGCGCGCCTCGTCCTTGCCAAGCTCTACCTCGACGGGCTGATCTATCTCCCCACCCCGCCGCAGCCCTTTTACGACAAGCTTCAGCGCTTGGCCCAGGACTATCTCAAGGCCGACCCCAAATCCTTCCACGGCAATCGTCTGCTGGGCCACTTAGCCCTGCTCGATTCCAAACCGGTGGAAGCGGTCACTTATTTCCGGGCAGCCCTGGCCGTCCAACCCGATTCAGCGGAAATTGCTACCCTGCTCACCCAGAGCCTTCTGAGCAGTGCGCAGGACACCGAAGCTGAGACTTTTGCCCTAAAGGCCCTAGCCGCGCATCCAGCCCATGGAGCCCTCTACGACCTTCTCTATGTGCATTACAGAAGCACCAAGCGATTGCGGGAAGCCGAAGAATTGCTTCGGCACCGAATCGCCGCCAATCCGAAAGACAGCCTTGGCTTAGCGCAACTTGCCCGCCACTATCAGAGCCTGCGGCAGTCCAAACAGGTAGACGAAACCCTTGCGCGATTAACCAGCAGCGGCACTTCTTTCCCGGACGGCCTTCTCGTCGCTGGCGATTTCTTGCGCGATACCGGTGACCCTCAGCGCGCCGTCGCGATCTATCAGAAAGGGGTCCAGGCCGGGCCGCCCGCCGATGACATCCATCGCAAGCGGTTGGTCGAGGTCTATCTTCGCACCAATCAGACCAAGGAAGCGGCAGCCCTGCTGGATACGTTGCTCCAGGCGAATGCCAACGACCAGGAAGCCATAGCGGCCCGAGCCTCCCTCCACGCCGCTTCCGGCCAGCCCGCCGAGATCGAAATGGCCATCGCGGCCTTCACTAAGCTGGTTGAGGCCAACCCGCAATTGGTCTCCTACCGCTACGACCTAGCTAGTGCTCTCCGCCTGCGCGGCCGGGAGGAAGAGGCGCGCCAGCAGCTCCTCCAAACGATCAAGCTCGATCCCAACCACCTACCTTCTCTCGAAGAACTGGCGAACATGAGCATACAGCGCGCCAATGCGCAGGAAGCATTTACGTATGCCAGCCGCGCTCTGGCGGTAAACCCAAAATTACCGCGCACGCGCTTGGTCTATTCCGCCGCACTCGCCCTGCAAGGCAAGTCGCAGGAGGCCCGCCAGGAGATCAACGCGCTGATCCGCGAGCTCCCCGCCCTGCGCGAAGCGCGCCTGCAACTGGCGCTGCTCAATATGCAAGATAAGCGCTTCAAAGAAGCGGAAGCCATCTACAAGCAGTTCTATCAACCCGGCCAGAGCGATCCTCGCATCCTTCGCGGACTCATCGAGCTCGGCTTTTCCTCCGGCCAGCCAGAGAAGGTCCTGCTGTCTCTTCAGGAAGAAGTGAAGCTGCAACCGGCATCCCCTGAAATGCGAATGATGCTCGCCACGACCGCCGCGCGAATGAACAAGCCGGCTCTCGCCGTCGAACAATTCCAATGGCTGAAGCAAAATACACCCCCTTCAGCTAACGTTGAGATCGCGCTAGGCTTTGCGCATCAGCAGATCGGCAACTGGCCGGCGGCGATCACGCAATTTCAACTTGCCCGGACTCTTGCCCCGAAGAACGCGGACGCACTGGGTGCTCTTGCGTTCGCCTTCCAACAGTCGGGCCGCTCCGGCGACGCCATACCCCTTTATCGCGAGGCGATCCTGGCCAAACCCGATTCGCTTTCACTTCGCAATAACCTCGCGGTGGCGCTAACCGATTCCGGCGGCGATCTTCAGGAAGCACTGCAATTGGCGCAGGCAGTGGTGGGTAAGGATTCGGCCAACCCGGTGTTCTCTGACGCGCTTGGCTTGGTTTATCTAAAACGCAAGGAGACGGCCAACGCCATCCAGACGTTCCGGGCGGCGCTAGCGAAGAGCCCGGAGAACGTTTCCTGCCGGATCCACTTGGCTAAGGCGTTGGCCGAAAGTGGCAACAAAGCGGCAGCCAAAGTGGAACTGGAGGTGGCATCGGCCCAAAACCCCACCCCGGAAGAACGTAAGGAAATTGCCGAACTTCGTCTTTAAGATGAGGCGCTGATTAAGGCCAGGTCCCTTATACTTTGCTTACTGTTGGATGGTTACCGTAATCGCACCGATCGTAATTGTGCCCGTACGGCTGGACTTTCCGTTCTTTTTTGTGACGGCGAAGTTCAAGATTCCAGAACTCGTACCAGTGGCCCCGGATGTGATCGTGATCCAAGATGCATTGGACTTAGCCGTCCAGGCGCATCCGCCACTGGCGGAAATCGAAATGGTTCCTGAGGCCGCGGTTGTGCCAAAGGTGAATTGCGTCGGAGTCGCCGAGACGCCTCCAGACTGGAAATTACCAGTGATGCCATACGGCTGGTTGACGGTCACCGAAATCGGCGTGCTGTTCGGAGCGGTGACTCCGGTCCAACCGGATAAGCAGGCAGAGGACGCAGCCAAGGCCGAGACGCTAACTGCCGTTCCTTCGTTGTAGAACGTGTCACTCGACAAGGGCGAATTGGTAACCGTGCCGAGACTGGTGTTGGCACTCGAGGAAGTGAGACTGTGCTGCTTCTGGAAGTTGGCGGTCAGCGTCCAGGACGAAGAAGGAACCGAAATGGTGTGGGTCTGCGCACCGCCATCGCTCCAGTTCTTAAAAAGGTAGCGAGTGGAGCCGCTCGTAGAATTGGGCGAGGAGACGGTGTGCGCACTACCAGCCGTCCACTGAAAGGAGGCCGGCGCTGTCACCGTGACGCCATCAACGATTAACTGGCGGCCGGTGGGATTCGACCCAACGGTAACGGGAACGGAAGTCTGCGTTACTGGCGAGTACATGGTCCGAACGCCACCAATGTCGCCCGCCGAGAGCGCCGAACGTTGCCCGATGCTGATACCGGCGGGAATCGTTTCGATGGTGGGAAGCCCATTGATCGAGAATGCCATGGCCGGATAATGCATGATCGAACCGTAATCGTAGGCTCCCAGATCGTCACTAGTCGAGATAGCTTGTGCAAAGTTACCAGTTTTGGTGGGGTCAATATTGGCTACGTTCACCGTGACAAAACGATCCCGGTCTTCCCGCGTATGCTCATGAAACAATCCAATGGCGTGGCCGATTTCATGGATTACGTTACCGGTAGCACAACTGCTGCCGATCGTGATGGGCTGGCCAGCCATCTGATTATTGCCGATGTACGAAGAGCAGGTACCGGAACTCGTAGTATCCACAAACCGGATGTAATACGCTTCCCCGTTGCGGGGCCGGATGCTAATGGTTCCCGCCAACTGTGTATTCCAGTGGGCGATGGCGTCCGTTATGCGGAACTGGCTAGGCAGCGTCGCATCGATCTCATAGGGCACCACTCCGCCCGCCCACCGGTAGGATGCGCCTGTAATTCCCATGCTCTGGCGCTGTCCAGCCCGATCTTTGCTGGAGACAGTTTGGATCTGTTCGACCGGCCCAAGAACGATGTCGCCTTCAAGCAACGCCACCCCGCCCCGGACTTCATACGGAACAATCGCACCCCGGAAGTTGGCGTGTCCGCGGGTACCTTCCAACTCGGGGGTCTGCAAATTGGCGGATGTTGGTTCCGCCACCAGTTTCTCCAACCCCTCGGCCGTGAGATGACGAAGGGCGGTCACTTGAAAAGGCAGGTCCCCAGCCGCGCCGTCAGCAAACGTAACCTCTAGCAACGCCTCTTCCCCGACGACTGGCGCAGTCCAGAACGAATCCCCGCCGAGGGGGCCGACGCTTTCATAGACAATGGTCTTGCGGCCGCGCGCTCCGGCAGCGTCAACACTGGAGAGAGTTAATTTCGCACCTTGTGGCAGGCGCAGGTTCTGGATGAAGAGCTGCAACCCGGCCGCCCCGGGGCTAGCCACACGC
Organism: Bryobacteraceae bacterium; assembly: GCA_046597015.1. Classification (GTDB taxonomy): domain Bacteria; phylum Acidobacteriota; class Terriglobia; order Bryobacterales; family Bryobacteraceae. Next base: position 1,122 of record JBKJLJ010000041.1, on the reverse strand, counting down.
ATATCCAACGTCCATTTGCCCCCAAGTTCGCGAATCGATACCTGATCGGCTTCGGGAACAGAAAGGGGAAGATTGTGGCCATCCCGGTCCGCGGCCGTTTGGAGGGCAGAACCGTTCACGGGATCGGCATTGGGCACCAGCGCTCTCTGTTGAGCGAGGATCAGGCTGCCGCAGAACGTCGCCGCAAGCAGGAGGTTGACGATACGCATTTTATGAATCACTCCAGGTAAAAGCCAGGGGCCAGTACTAGACCCTTGCCATAGTACTATATGTACCACACCAGTACCTGTTCTGATTTTCAGTCCGTGCGGATGCCTTGTCTGTAGGGTAAATATCGCGGTTTGGAATCAATCTTAGCCGTATTTCTGGGAGACAACCGACGATAAGCCTAAGGCCACCGGCTCTTCAACCGTCAGTTTACGAGCCGTTTGTCTACCCGCGCCAACGCCTCTCGGATCTTCAGTTCTTCCTGCTTCGATGCAATGCTCTTCAACGCCAACTTGCCGGGAATAGAACTCCCGTCTCGCAGGAGGAGAACTGGAATTCAGCTCAGGCTGTAGTGCAGGGAAGCGAGCGCAAGGTCCGCGAACGCTTCGCGGCGTTCGGAGGGCATTCCATCTTCATCCGAAAGTTGTGCGCCAAGGGACAAGCCTCACGACCTTTGACGCACGAACGGGTAAATAACAGCACCGAACCGGACCCTAGCCTATCGCGTTCACGAGCGCTTTTATCTTTTTCTCCATCGCGGGAACAGGTTGCGCCGCCAATGCCTTTTGTAGTTGATTTTTGGATTCCGGCTTGTTTCCCTTTTCAAACAGAGCAACGGCCAAGTGATATCGAAATTCGGAATTTTGGGGCTGATCCTTAACGAGTTTGGTGAAAATCTGCAATGCCGCGTCTTTCAAGCCCTTCTTGAGATAAATCCAACCCAATGTGTCAGTGATTACCGGATGGCCGGGTGCTTGTTGCAGGGCGCGCTCGGTTAGTCGCAATGCCCTTTCTAGATCTCCTCCCGTTTCCACCAGAAGGAAAGCGACGCTATTCAAGACATACGGATTGTCCGGGAGTAACTGGAGCACTCGGTCGTAATGCAACTTTGCTTCCGCGGGTCGTCCTGCATTC
>JBKJLJ010000295.1:0-2722 GCA_046597015.1 Bryobacteraceae bacterium | reverse complement strand
ATCTTGCCGTTATAGAGCGTGCGGAGCTTTTTGGCGTTCCCCTTAAGCACCTCTGAACCCATGGTCACTTGACCATCGGCCGCCATGACGACCTTTCCTCCCCGGCGAACCGCCAGGACCGTCGTCGATCGAATCCGTTGAGACATGAATCTAACCAACTATTCTACCGTGCCTAGCCGAACAACGCCGAAAGGGCCCCGGAAACGAACCGTCGGCTCCAGGGTACGAATTCGCCGTTCGTCCAAGGCTGCATCGCTGCAATGGCGGGTCCGTTCACACGATGCGCGTTTCGGCACTGGCGCGCCCCGCTACAAAGTGCAGCAACCCCAGCGCGCTTAAGCGGGCGAAGAGGGAAGATTTATTGACCATTGAGCGCAAAGGCCACCACCGCATTATCTAGCGGTCCGAGCGCCGGATCGTGGCCTCCAGCGGCGATCACCACGTACTGTTTCCCCTTGTGTTCAAAGCTCATCGGCGTCGACCGCGCGCTGGCCGGCAGCTTCCCTAGCCAAACTTCCGCCCCAGTTTTCAAATCGAACGCTCGAAAGTTCGCGTCCAGCGTCGCCCCGATAAACAGCAATCGCCCGCCCGTCGTAAGCGGTCCGCCGAGGTTGATCGGCCCCAAGGGCGCGCGCCACCGAATGTCTCCGGTTATCGTATCCACCGCCACGAGCGACCCCCACGGCGGCTTGACGCACGGCCGTCCGTCGGCCGCCCGAAACAACTCCCGCGTCATCCCATAGGGCGTCCCGCGCTGGGTGGCCATCTCTACTCCTTCCAATCGCCGCCCTTTTGCCCCCGCAAACTCCTCTCGCGGAATCAGCCGGATGATTGCTGGTAAGTGGTTCACGGGTGCAATCAGCAAGTTTTCCTCCGGGCTCCACGCGAGCCCGCCCCAATGCAAGCCGCCAATGTTTCCTGGCACGATTAAGGAGCCTTTAGCCGAAGGCGGTGTAAACACGCCCTCATTCCGCAACTGGCCCAATCGCTCGGCACACGCGGCGTCCAAGGGGTCCGCCAGGTGCGGCACGAGCGACGCTGGTTTCGAGGGGAAAGGCTGGGTCGCAGAGGCGGTCTCCACATCACTCTTGGGTACTGGTCGCTCTTCGACGGGAAACAGTGGCTTTCCCGTGGCCCGGTCCAGCAGAAACACGTGCCCCGTTTTTGAACCCACTGCTACTGCCGCCTTTCCTTTCACCGTATAAAGCTCCGGCGGACTCGCCACGTCGTAGTCCCAAATGTCATGATGAACGGTTTGGAAGCCCCAAACGAACTTCCCGGTTTTGGCTTCTAAGGCCACCACAGAGTTAGCCCATTCATTCTTCCCGGGCCGCTCTCCGCCATAGTAGTCCGGGCTCGCCGAACCCGTCGGTATGAACACCAGCCCCCGCTTGGCATCGACGCGAATCAAGCTCCAGGCGTTGGCACCGCCGAGCTTGCCCTCAGTTGGGTGCCAGGTCCAAACCAGTTTGCCCGTCTTGGCATCCCACGCCCGCACCTCCCCGGTTGGCGCATCCACGCGGTTGTTGTCCGCAATCGCAGACCCGGTGATGATCAAGTCTCCAATCACAGCCGGCGGCGAGGTCTGTTCATACTCTCCCCGATACTCCGGTCCCCGGTGCAACCCCTTGTTCAGATCCGGCGAAACGAACCCAGCGCTTGGTGCCCCCGTCAGCGCATCCAAAGCTACCAACTGCGCGTCAATCGTCGCGACAAAAATCCGGTCTTTCCACACCGAGACACCCCGGCTGGTGAAGTCGCCGTAGCCTCCGCTCCGGTCGATTTCGAGCTGTCGCTCCCATCGAACCTTACCGGAATCCGGTTCCAGCGCGACCACTTTCCCGAAGGGCGAGGAGACATAGAGGAGTCCATGCGCATAGACGGCCGTAGCCTCAAACGCTGGGGCGCGGCCGCCCCCCGGCAGCGCCGTCAAGGGCTCGCCGGTTCGGTACGTCCACGCTACTTGTAAGCGCTGTACATTGCCCGTGTTTATCTGCCGCAGCGGCGAATACTCTCCGGCCCATAAGCCCGCCGCTATCAGTACGCCATAAAAGATCCGCATACCTGCAGTTTGCGCTAACCCGCGCCAGTTGGACTAAGCCTTTTTCACCAGCACCGAATCTACTGCCTCTCCTTTTTCCGGATAGTCGCTCCGGTAGTGCCCGCCGCGGCTTTCCTTGCGCGCCAGCGCAGCCTCGGCGATCAACAACGCAACTTGATACATACTTCGTAACTCGTAGTCCAAGCGCCCGGGCTGCTTCCGCTTTTCAATCGGGATGGAGCGCAACAATTCCAGCGCCTTTCCCAATCCCGCTCCGTCCCGGGTTATCCCGCAATACTCCCAGGTGATCGCCCGCAAATGGCTCTCGCTGATCGCCGGGAACCGCTCGGGCAAGGGTGCCTCTCCCTCCGCTTTGGTAGCCCCTAATTCCTTCATCGCCTCCGCGGCCCTGGCACCAAAAACGACCCCTTCCAGCAACGAATTACTCGCCAGGCGATTGGCTCCGTGTACCCCCGTACACGCCACCTCCCCGGCGGCAAACAATCGCCCGACGGTCGTTCTTCCGTCCAGGTCCGTCTGCACCCCGCCCATCGCGTAGTGCGCGGCGGGATGGACCGGCGCGGGGGTCTCCCGCAGGTCTAACTTGTAGAGTAGACAAGTCTCAAAAATTCGCGGGAAATGGGTTTCCATCGTGCCCGGCGCAAAATGGGTCATGTCCAG
>JBKJLJ010000186.1:0-3330 GCA_046597015.1 Bryobacteraceae bacterium | reverse complement strand
CGGTAGTCACCAAAAAAGTAGCGTAACCCTTCCACAGGAAAGCAGGTTATCGTCGCATACCACCGCGGCCGAATGCTGCCGCTGGGAACCATGAGGCCGATCATCGAAGGAAGCGGGATTCCCAGATCGGAATGGCCAGACTAGGCTGTGCGCTACGCAACCCTTCAGATACTTGCCGCGCATGGCGGTATGGGCTAGACCAACGCGCCATCGCCGAACTCTTGGGCGGCCCTGTACTCCAGTGCCGCGCCGGTCCATTCGATCTCCACTCCACCAGCCGTATTGACGGGGGACAGGGAAAAGGCCGCGGAAGGGATCCCCACCGCGGCCTTTTTTGGATTCCCCTAACGATCCGGACTACGGGAGGCCTGCGCTGGCCGCACAGCTCTGAATCGAACCTCTCTCCTCCTCCTGAATAACGCCATCCTTCTTCAGGCCATTCGCCATCTGGGCAACGCAGTTCACCATGTCGCCATGGTTCTTCGCACCCACACTGCAACGCGCCACCAGATCGGAAACCGTGCAGCCGGTCCTCAGCAGCGTATTCGTTACCCCCGTCTGGCAGGAGTTGATAACCACCGAGGGTGCGCGGTTGGAAGCGGGGCACTGGTCCAGGTTGTCCGCCAATCCGTCCAAATCCACATCCGCGAACCACCCGATGTCACGCAGAAGCGGCAGCGTCAGGTCGTTCGGAGGAGTGACATTGTGGGTCAGGTCGGCGTTGATCGACGGCTCCATCAGGAGGTTGGGGAACGCGATCGGATCCCAATGCGAAATGGAAGAACCCGGCTGTACGGGGTTCGGAGCATTCATGAGCGCTTTTCCATTCGAGTCGGCGCCGGCTCGAACAGTCAAATCGATCAATAGCTGTGCGTTCACTCCGGCGCCAAGTTGGGCCTTAATCGTAACCCCGTCGGCCAGCGTAATGCGGACAGAAGGGATCGTAATCGTCGCGTCGGTCCCGCCCAGTCCAGCGGGAGGCCCGCCGGCGGCGTTATCGGCGATGAGGACTCCGACGGCGCCGGCCAGTTGCGCATTCTTCACCTTAATGGCAAATCCGCAAGTACCGCGGTCGATCAGTGCGATCCTGCCGGCAACGGCCGCCCCATTGGTAATAGCGGTGCAACCATCCGTGGTGGAGAGTCCCGAGGCATTGGACGCATCCAAAGCGAGTACGACGGAACCCGACACTCCGGATGCCGTCAGCGGGGGACCAAAGGCGGCCGCACCAACCTGGTAGAACCCAGCAATGGCGGCCGGCGAAGTAACTTTGAGCAGTGGCGTTCCGGGGCTAAGGACGGCAGGCACGGCCTGGGTTACGACGTTGCCGGTCCACACTACCTTTCTGCTATTGATTGCCGAGGCCGCCCGCTGGGCATCGGTCATCTGGTCCCAGGATTTGCCGGCGGTCTTATCAAAAAGATTCCTTCCATAAACGTCGGTGAGACCTAAAATCTGAGATCCGTTCGACACGCTGGCGAACTGCGAAAACCCGAGTCCATGAGCAAACTCGTGCAGCAAAACCGTCACCAGGTCGATCTGTGTGCCGTGATTCGTATCCAGGCCAAGGTACCAGCCGACACCCGTAAGGCAGCCGGCATTGCCCAAGCTGACATTAAATCTCGCTCGAATGTCCGGACTGCCTGGGTCCAGGTCAAGTCCCGATCTCTTATCGGCAAGCGCTCCGTGGTACCAGGTATTTTGAAACTCGGAACCCGGAAACAGGCCCCCTCCGGTGTTCGCGGGGAAATTCGCGAAAATACTAATAGTTCCGGCGGAGCCAAGGACGGCTGACGTTGCGGTGCAAGTCAGCGGAACGAAATCCGCCAGGATCCGCACCTGCACGTTGCTCGCCAGCGTAGCTCCCCAGATATTCGCGGCATGTTGAAAGGCAATGAGACGTTGCTGACCCAAAGTGGTCCCTGCATTTCCCCCGACAGGCACGGCGGGAGTGGTGTCGTTGAAACCGACTCCTGGCGCGTTGCCATTGACGATCGTAATCGTGACCGCTCCGTAAGCCGGAAGCAGGGCGGCAAAGGCCAAAGCGCTGGCCGAAGCAAACAGTCGAGAAAGGTGCGTGCTATTTTTCATCGAGTTGGTCCTTTTTCACGGAAACGGGCGCAGCCTGGATTACCACTTTGTTCGCTTGATCCATTCCGGTCACGCAGCGAATGGCAAACTTACCGTCCGGGCGCAGACTGATGACGGTCGCCTCCATGAACTCCTCGGGCAGGGCGACTTTGAGAGTGCCATTAGGAAGCCTTACGGCCTGGATCGGGCTAGCCGTCCCGGTCGCCGCCGGCGCCGCCGCGGAAAGCGCTGCGATGTCTTCCCGCTCCGGTTCTTTGATCTTTTTAGTGACAGGATCGATGTGAACCCTTTGGCCCTCGGTCCCAATGCGCGGGGCAGGCGAGCCCGCGGCTGGTTTCTTTGCTGCGGCTTTCTTGGCGCCCGGTTCATCGGCGAAGCACCCCGGCACCAAGAGGCCAAGGGCTGCCAGCGGTATACATATAGACAACTTCATTCAATGTCTCCTTGCGGCAGACTTACGAGGGGCCGCTTTCGAATAGATCAGAGTATACACGGGCGTATTCCGGGCGGCAGTACCAAATCGTACATGATGAGAAGTCTAGTACTCATCGTGTTGGCAACTGGAACCGGGTTCTAGGCTTTGCCCGGATGCTCTTCGGCGGGCGGCACCAAAGATGAGGCGATGGCCAACATCGAGGAGGCGTTGAAGCTGTGGAGCGCGGCGAGTGTAGTGACTACGACGAGAAGAACTTGGAATAACTCTTATTTTCGGAAGGTTTCTCCATCTGACGGATGAAGAGCGGAGCTTGCTCCGTTGGAATGGGCGGTTTCACGGGCAGGCGCGTCATCGTGGAGTAGACCTCCGCGCCGGTATGGGCTGCGCCGGACGCTGTAGCCGAGGTTACCGACTGCAGCAAGGCGATGCTCGGCCATGCTGCGGGTGATCACCCCAAAAGGCTGCCACAAACACGGAGGTAGCGAGGGAGTACGTCACTTACCCAGGCCGAGATTCTTGCGATGACGCTCATCACGACCGTCTCTGATGAGGTTGGAAATGGATACCGAAGTAGCCTCGCCGGAGCGGTATCCAAATTCCGACTTCCTTGCAAATAGGAACCGTGAGACGCAGGGGTTGCAAGGTGATTTGGTCTCCATGGGCCTCGAGACGCAACGTCTCACCGGGCTCAAGCGGAAGTTCCTGCCGGAGAGCCTAAGGGAGGGTCACTCGTCCCGCACCATCAAGAGTTAGATCAGGAAGGCTCCCGTGGCCCCTACCGCGGAGTTTTCCGGCCGGCCGAC
>JBKJLJ010000167.1:0-6986 GCA_046597015.1 Bryobacteraceae bacterium | reverse complement strand
TCTGCTCCACACGGCCGATCCGCTCTTCGGTCTCCTTCAGCTCATCCACGAGTTCTTTCAGCAGGTCCCGATGATGCTGCCGCACCCGTCCATGCAGCACGCGCCGCAGATCATCTTGCTTCCCCCGCAGCTTGCCCTTGGCATAGTAGGCGAACCAACCAGGGTCGGTCTTACCCTCAATGATGGAGTTCAGGATCAGCCGCCCCGTCACTCCCAATACATCGCTCACTACCGTCCCCAACTTCAGATTCGTATCCTCCAGAATCTTCTCAATCCGATTCTGAATCCGGTTCCGTTCCTCGACTTGTTTGACCCGGTAGCGCGTCCAATCCCGTAGATCCTGAAACTCGACCGCAGGCACGAAGCTTGGCTTAAGCAACCCATGTGCCAACAGATCGGCGATCCATTCAGCGTCGGCGGCATCGGTCTTGCGTCCTGGAATGGAGCGCATATGGAACGGATTGGTCAGCAACAGGGTGAAGTGTTCCTGGAGAACATTCCAAATCGGTTTCCAGTAGGTTCCCGTGGATTCCATGGCGACATGGGTCACTTTTTGCGAGGACAACCAAAATCGTAGCTTCTGCAGTTCGCCCAAGTCGGTGGCGTAAGTTTTGAGTCGGGCTTCTCGCTTGCCGTTTGCGCCAAAGACGAGCACGCAGACGGTAACGGAGCCTTTATGAGCATCAATGCCGCAGCAGCGGCTGTAATGGACCTTCATCTCGACCTCCAGAGCGGTTGCTACGGGAAGGACGCGTGAAAAAAACAGATCTTCCTTCTCCGGCTCCACGCCTTGCGGCGTGTGCTCCACTTCGTTGTTCCACGAAAGCGTCCCGGACCAGATTCACAAACGGGCTCAAAGGCACCAAGCGACAGCCAGCCTGCTTCCCGGCAACCTGTACCAGAATCGCTCAGGAACCGACCCATTTTCATCCTTCGCTTGTGCTGCGCCACAAGCCCAACATGGGGATTCTCAAAGATTCTCAAAGATTCGACAAAAAAATCCAAGTCACCTTAATGGTCCACTCGATCAACATCGAACGTCACTGAATCTGCACGATATCGTCCGCCGCCATCTTCTTCAGTTGGCCGCAGGCGGCATAAATGTCGCGTCCGCGAGGCTTTCTCACAAAACACGGTATTTTTTCCATGACGATAGCGTGGAACGAAGCAACCCGCTCCTCCGTCGGCATCGCAAACGGAATTCCCGGCCCCGGATTCAGCGCGATCAAATTCACTTTCGCCCGGATATTCGCCAAAAGCTTCGTCACCCGCCGAGCATCCGCGTCCGTATCGTTCACCCCACCCAGCAAAACGTACTCAAATGTGATGTATTCGCGATTCCTGAGAGGAAATTCCCGACAAGCCACGATTAAGTCAGCAAGATGATATTTTCGGGTGATCGGCATAATCGCGATTCGCTGCTCTTCAGTCGAAGCATTCAGTGAAATCGCGAGGTTCGGCCGAACTTCCGCTTGACCCAGTTCCAAAATTTTTGGAATTATTCCTGCAGTAGAAATTGTGATTCTTCTCGGCGAGAAACCAACGCCTTTATCGTCGCAGATTATTTTTGTCGCTTTTAGAACATTTTTCAAGTTCAAGAGCGGCTCCCCCATCCCCATCATTACAATATTTACATGTTGGGAACGGGGATCCACACCGTGTTTACCACAAACGTAGAGGACCTGACCCACGATCTCCCCGGCGGTGAGATTTCGCTCTAGGCCCATCTTCGCGGTCAGGCAGAATTGGCAGTCTACCGGGCACCCCACCTGCGATGAAATGCACAGGGTCGAACGGTTCGGGTCGGGCATGAACACCGTCTCGACGGTACGGCCATCTTCTGGCAAACGCAGGAGATAGCGGGTGGTACCATCGCTCGACGTGTACGTCTCGGTCGCGTCTAGGGACCCTAATTGATGCCCGGTCCGCAGCTCGATCGGCAGGGCGGTGACATCGTCAATCGAGGCGACGCGCTGCCGGTAAAGAGCCTCATAGAGCTGCTTGCTGCGGAACGCCCGCACGCTCGGACCCAGCGCTTCCCGCAGATCATTCTCATCCATTCCGAGCAAAGAACCCATACCTCTAGGGTACCGCGAGGCCTGGGACTCCGCCCAGGGTCTTCGCGGTTTTGACGCCGCGAACAATCGCCTGACCCACCACATCAGCCGCCGCCACCCCCAAAACATTTAGATTGCTGGCTTCGTTTCCCACCGAAAGCGCAATCACGATATCCCCATCGCTCATCGTATGCCCCGGCGACAGCGCACGCAAAACCCCCGCTTGAGCCATTTTCGCTAATCGCGTCGCGCTAACTTTCGTCAGCTTAGCGTTCGTCGCCACCACCACCAACGTCGTATTGGCGGCAGAAAGGCCGCCTTCCTGCCCTTCGCGCATACGGCGTTCGGTATCGACGAGTTCGGAGGAGGCCGGAGAATGCCGCGCCCCGGCGACAAGGAGTCCCGTCCGCGGATCCCGAACATCCCCAAAAGCGTTAACAACCGCGAGCGCAGCGACTTTAACGCTCCCCATCTGATGTCCCGCGGATCCGACTCCGCCCTTCATCGCTCGGGACATTCCGAAGAGCTTGCCAACAGTCGCGCCGGTACCGGCTCCGACACAACCCTCAACGACCGGGCCCGCGGTGGCGGCCGCCGTGGCAGCCTCGCCCATTTCGCGCGTGGGCCGAACGTCGGACCTACCGATGCCTAGGTCGAAGAGGATGGCGGAAGGAACGATCGGCACCCGCAGCGAGCCCATCGCGAAACCAATTCCCTTTTTTTCCAAAGCGCGACGAACCCCACACGCCGCCTCCAACCCAAACGCGCTGCCGCCGGCGAAGACGATGCCATGGACGAGGCCAGCGACGTGCAGCGGGCTCATCGTATCGAACTCCTGCGTCCCCGTCGCCGCCCCTCCGATGTCGACGCCGGCCACCGCCCCGGCCTCGCAGAGGACGACGGTACAGCCCGTGAGAGCATCGAAGTCGGAGGCGTGGCCGACCTTGATCCCGGCGATGTCAGTGATCCCTTGAACCATAGTTAAAGGGTGTCATAAATCTGCTTGTGCTAGCATCGAATTTCGGAGGGATCCGATCCGTTGCTTGACTGGTTGAAAAACCCCATTCTTACGTTTCAGGAGTTTGTGATGCTCGCGGGGCGAGCGACGGCCAATATTGTCCGGCGCCCCTTCTATGCGCAGGACCTGATTCTGCAGATGGACGCGATCGGCGTTGGCAGTTTGCCGATCACCGTTTTAATCGGATTTTTTTCGGGCGTAATTATGGCCCTCCAAATGTCCCGAGCCCTCTCCCAGTACGGAGCGACGGGGCAAGTGGGCCAAATTACAGCGATTACGCTGGTCCGGGAGATGGGGCCGGTGTTGACGGCGCTGCTGATCGCTGGGCGGAACGCCTCGGGGATTGCATCGGAATTAGGTTCGATGAAAGTTTCCGAGCAGATTGACGCGATGCGCGCGCTGGGCACGGACCCAGTTAAGAAGCTCGTGACGCCGCGGTTGCTCGCGATGTGCGTGACCTTGCCCTTGTTGACGATTATTGCGGATTTCGTCGGGCTGATTGGCGGCTACATTGTGGCCGTGCCGCTACTGCGGCTCACGACGGGAGCGCAATATTGGAACACCGCGTGGAGGTCGCTCGAGTACAACGACATCGCGCAGGGTTTATTAAAACCATTTTTATTTGCAGTAATTATTGCGCTGGTCGGCTGCATGTACGGAATGCGGACGAGCGGCGGGACGCAGGGAGTTGGTAAGGCGACGACGCAAGCGGTAGTGGTGGCGAGCGTTTGGATCTTTATCGTGACGGCGGTAATTACGAGAATCTTCGTTAATCTCTAATGGCACGGCAGGAACCGAAAGAGCGGCGCTGCATCCTCAAGTTTGAGGAGGTCTCTCTCGTTTTTGAGGAGGGCCAGCCGATTTTGGACCGGGTGTCGTTTGAAATCTGGAGCGGGGAGACGCGGATTCTGCTGGGGGCGGCGGGGGCAGGCAAGACGGTAATGATGAAGATTGCTTTGGGCCTGTTACGGCCGACGAGCGGGAAAGTTCTTGTCTTTGGCCAGGATGTGACGGGGTTTGACGAGCGGAAGTGGTTTGAGGTGCGATCCTACACCGGGGTGCTGTTTCAGGAGGGCGGGTTATTCGACTCGTTGACGGTGGAGGAGAACGTGGCATATCCGTTGTTGAACCAGGCGCGATTCATGGCAGAGGGGCGGAAGCCAACGGCGGACTCGGTGAGACCGGATGTGCAACAGGCGCTGGACTTTGTCGAGTTGGGGACGACGATGAGCAAATTTCCGAGTGAGTTGTCGGGCGGAATGCGGCGGCGGGTGGGAATTGCGCGGGGATCGGTGACGGATCCGGAGCTGTTTTTGTATGATTCGCCGACGGCGGGTTTGGACCCGATCACAGCGAATACGATTATCACCTTGCTGATCAAGGATCGAGAGTTGAGGAACACAACGACGGCAATCATCACCCATCGATTCCAGGACGGGCATTTGCTGGCAAATTTTCGCTACAATCCGGAGAGTGAACGATTGGAGAAACTTCCAGCTGGATCGCCTTTTCTCGAGCGAACAAAATTCATGGTGATGCAAAACGGCCGGTTAGTTTTTGAAGGGACCGAGGCGGAGCTTGCCTTCTCGCGAGACCCTTATATTTCAAAATTCTCGATGCATCCCGCAACCAAGGTATCCTAAATCGACATTATGCCATCTGCCAGCAAAGTCAGTTGGGCCCAGCTTCGGGTCGGGGTTATGGCGATGGTGGCCTTGGCGATCCTGTTCGTGTTGGTGATCCTGCTAACGGGAAACAAAAATCTTTTTAGCAAAGAGATCACGGTATACACCTACCTGGATGACTCGGCGGCGATCACGGAAGGGTCGGCGGTTCGGCTGAACGGGATCTTAATCGGCAAGATCGCGAAAGTAGGACTGAGTGGGGAGAATTCTCCGAAGCGGATTATCCGGCTCGATTTGGCCATCGACCAGGACAAGATCCCGTCGATCCCAGAAGACTCGGCGGCGTTGATTGGCGCTGAGAATCTGCTAGGGACGAAGTACATCAACATCAAGAAGGGCAAGAGCTCGACGATCATTAAGGCGGGCGGGGAGTTGAAGAGTTTGGAATCGAAAGAGTTCCAAGACCTGGTGAACGCGGCGTATCCCTCACTCGAGAATGTTCAGAAGATCGTGGAGCGGATCGACAACATTGTGGGGATGGTGGAGAATGGGAAGGGCTCCATTGGAAAGCTCCTGACGGATGACGCGCTTTATCAACGTTTGGTGAGCACGATCGCGGAAGTGCAGGGGATCGCGGCGAACCTGAGCAGTGGCAACGGAACGATTGGCAAGCTGCTGTACGATGAAGCGCTCTACGATGATTTCCGGGCGACGATCAAGCGGACGGACGCGGTGATCGCGGACCTGCAGGCGGGTAAGGGGAGCGCGGGAAAACTGCTGAAGGATCCGGCGCTGTACGACGATACGCGGGCGACGATTGCGGAGCTGCGAAAGACGATGGACGGGATAAACAAGGGCGAGGGGACGGCGGGAAAGCTCGTGAAGGACGACGAGCTGTATCGGAACATCAACCGGCTGGTGGGGCGTTTGGACACGATGGTGGAGCGGCTGCAGACTGGGCAGGGGACGATGGGGCAGCTCATGGTGAACCCGCAGTTGTATGATTCGATGAACGGCACGATGAAGGAGATGAATTCCTTCATGAAAGACTTCCGAGCGAACCCGAAGAAGTTCCTGACGATTCAGCTTAAGTTATTTTAATGACTCGTCGGTTGGTGGTGAATGCGGATGATTTCGGGTTCACGCGGGATGTGAACGCCGGGATTGTGGAGGCGCACCAGCGGGGCATTTTAACGGCTACGACCTTAATGGCGAATGGGGAGGCGTTTGAAGACGCCGTGCGGTTGGCGGGGGAGAACCCCGGACTGGACGTGGGAGTGCATCTGGTGCTGGTGGGGTTGCCAGGGTTGCCGGCGAATGTGCCCGAGTGCGTGGCGGCGGTTTATGGGGGGCACTTGGATATTTATGCGGAGTTTGCGGGGCAGGTGAGGAAGGTATTGGCTGCGGGAATTCGGCCGACGCATTTAGATACGCATAAGCATACACATCTGCTGCCGCCGGTTTTGCGGGCGGTGTGCACGGTGGCGGAGGAGTTTGGAATCCGATGGGTGAGGACGCCGGGGGATTTTCCGTTTGCCTATGGGCGGAAGGGATTGGTATCGGCAGCGATGCGGCGGCGACAGGTGGGGATGCGGCGGGAGATTGAGAGCGCCGGGCTGCTCCATACGGACTGGTTTACCGGATTCAGTTGGACGGGGGTGTTCACCGAGAAGGAGCTGGTCAGGCTGATGGCGGGGTTGCCGGAGGGGGTGACGGAGTTGATGTGCCATCCGGGGAAGTTGGGAGAGGAGCTAAACAAAGCAGGTACGCGGCTAAAGGCCAGCCGAGCGGTGGAGTTGCGGGCGTTGACGCATCCCGCGGTGCGGGGGGCGATGGAGGCGGCGGGCGTGGAGTTGGTAGGGTATCGGGAGTTTTTGTAGGTAAATTAGCACCCAATGACGAATCCCGTGGTAACAGGGGTTGGGAGGGGCCCATCTTGAAAGAGAAGGAGCTAATATGGCTGATTTATCTACTTTGAAAGATCTTCTCGAGAATGAGATTAAAGACTTGTATTCTGCTGAAAAGCAGTTATTGAAAGCTATCCCGAAGATGGCGCAGGGAGCCAACCACCCTGATTTGCAGAAGTGTTTTACCGATCACCTGACCGAGACGAAGGAGCAAGTAGCGCGGCTTGAAGAGGTGGCGAAACTCCTGGAGATCAAGCCGACGGGCAAGACCTGCATGGGAATGGAAGGGGTGATCAAAGAGGGCGCTGAGGCCCTGGAAGAGATCGGAGAGGAAGCCGTCCTCGATCTCGGAATTATCGGGGCCGGGACCCGCGTGGAG
>JBKJLJ010000119.1:0-6750 GCA_046597015.1 Bryobacteraceae bacterium | reverse complement strand
CCCTATCGGCCCTAGAAGACTTAGCGTCGTGCCCTGATATCCTGATCGACGGAGTACCCGTTCAAAGCGCTATTGGCATGGCGGTTGGATCGTAGAGCAGATTAGTCCCCCCACCGTAGAAGATACGGGCGAGAGGCCCGACTCGATGCCCATCAACCACACCACGCACGTACAAATCTCTAGCTTTCGCAGAAGCGCTTGAGCGCGTCGAGCAGAGGGTGGGGGTCGATGTCCCCAGTGTGGTGCAGGGTGACGTAGGTGTGTCCGCGGACGGCAGCGAGTTCCCAGCGGAGGCGGACGCCACGCCAGGGGACGGGGGCTTGGAGGAGTTCGAGGGCGAAGTGCAGCCGCGAGATTTCGAGCGCTTTGGCCTGCCCTATTTCGCCGTCGGCGAAGGCGAAATAGTAGACGCCGCGATGGAAAGCGCAGGTGTGGACCCACCATGCCGAGAGCCCCTCAGGAGTGGAGAGCGCGGCCATCACCAGCGCCGGCGGAGCGTTAATGAAGAGGCTCAGCGCCATGTCTTATCGTCGAAACGCTTCATGCCAAGGGTCTCGTTATCAGGCAGGACACCGAGGGCTAAGATGGCAAAGGTAAAGACTCGGGTGTTGGCCTCGAGGTGCCCGCCGAAGGCTTTCCCGGTGTCGGCGAAGGTGAGATGACAGTGGACTTTGCCATCGATGACGAAGCCGCTCATGGAGATGATGTCGGCGGAGGTGGAGGGGTCTTCGAGGTAGGTGTTCTGCGACGGGAAAGAACGGTTGGTGACCATGTGATAGTGCGTTGAGAGGGCGGAACCGACGCCGGAAAGGATAACGGCGCTGCGGATCTTCTGATCGGCGACGTGCTTTTCGATGGCGGCGAGAAGGCCCGCCTGGTTCTTGACCCGGATGACAACAACGCGTTCGAAATGGGTGGAGATAGCAACCGAGTCGGGGACGGCGGGGTCGAGACCTTTGGCATCTTCGGCCGGGGTGGTCGAGCGGATGACGTCGGTCCGTTTGACTTGGGCGGGGAGGAGGAGGGAGAGGGCGACGAGCAGGAGGAGACCTTTCATAGGCTCCTACTGTATCGTCTGCGAGCGGCTAGAGGAAGAAGCCGACGACTAGTGAAACCGGGTGGGAGAAGTTCGCCAGTATGCTGATGAGGGCCGAACTGGGGTGAATCCTTTGTCAGCGACGACGAGATCGTTGCGGAGACCACTTAACGGGAAGAGGATCCTAAGCCCCCCGGCAGGGATCCTCATTCACGGCCGAAGCAAACTTGGCTTCGGGCTCGATATTCATTTCGTCCTCGAGACCGAAACTATGAGAGAACTTTGAGGCGATAGAGGCTGACGGTGCCCCATTGCTGTACCAACTCCCACTCGGGGTCGGCCCGCAATTCGGCGATGAGGCGTTTATGCATGCCGGCTTCCATATCGCGGCTGAAATCCTTTTGGCGGAGCAGGAACCAGCGGACGTTTTGTTGTCTGGCATAGGCTGCGGCGGCGCGAAATGCTGCTCGACGAGCCTCCCAGTCGTCGCGATACCAAGTGAGGGTGGGAACAATCAGACTTACCGCCTTGCGTCCAGTGGCGAGGTAAAGCAGCGTATCGGCGTCGGTTAAGACGGGTTCGGTTCCCTTGCGGAGTTCGGCCCAAGCGGGAGCCAGTTCTATCCAATCCTGCCGCTGCTGCTCCATAAAGCTGGGCAATAGCTGGGTAAGCACCTGAATTTGCATGGCCAGGCAACCAATGGCGACACAGGCACCGATACCCGTTAGCACCCACGCAGCCTTTCGCTGGCCGGGGTCGGCTCCCAGCCGTTGCTTCTGAATGGCGCGCCAGAGTCTGCCGAATTCCTCCATCCAGCCGACCGCGAGCAAGGGAAACAAGGGTAAGGCGAAGCGCTCATTGGGGGCGAAGTGCCAGACGATCAATTGAACGGCATAAAAGGCTCCGAACCAGGCGTATCCGCGCACTGTTTCATTGCCGGCGCGAATCAACCGCACTACGCCGTTGATGCCGGCGACGCACATGGTTTGGGCAAGAATCTTCTCCCAGAGCGCCCCATCGAGTTTGGGCACGAGGAGAGCTCCTAGACCTTGGAACAGGCCGTCCAGGTTTTTCCAGAGGAACAGGTGGGCGTCAGAGAGCTTGAAGTTGAGGAGGTGATAGCCAAGGTAGTTCGTATAGTAGAGTGTGACGATATCCTGGCCCGGCGGGGTTTGCGTCCGGGACCAGACCATCCAGGCAACGACGACGGGAAAGAGGGTCGCGCCGAAAAGCAGGGCGCTGCGCCGGTCCCGCCGCCACAGCATCCAGAGGATGCCGGCGGGCAAAAGTGCAATGCCCGCGGTCCGCCAGAGATAAGCCAGTGCCGCTAAGGCACCGGCTGATTTGGGATGGCCTCGTTCGAGGAGGAGCCAGGAGGCCAGTACCAATGCGGTGAAGGAGATTTCAGTGAACATACTGAGGCTGAAGAGCACCATATAGGGGTTCAACATCAAAACAGCAGTTACCCAATCGCGTTCTTGGCCTCGAATGCCAACCCGACCAAGCCAGAGCCAGAACAACGTGCCCAATACCGGTAGCCAGACGACACAGAGCGCGGTGGCCCAACGCAAGTTTTGCGGGAAATCGCCGCCGAGCCGCCACGCAATGGATAACCACGCCGGAAAGCCGGGCGGATACTTCGTCTGGGGAGGCTCCCCCGGCAGGCTGAGAATCTTGTAGCCTTGCCCGGTAGCGATCGACTCAGCGGCGATGAAGTATAGACCGTCATCCTGGTATTCCGTGGCGTGAGGCATATCGCCCCACTGCCCTAAAATAATGGCCCAGGCTAAGCCGACCGCCAGCGCTAGACCGGCGCGGAGTACCATGCGATTAATGATGCGCGGCAGCCAAGTCTTCGGCCGTGAAGAGCGAAGTCAAGAAATTACCCTGTGGATCCATTTCGATCGTTTCCGGATCCCCCAAGACTTCGAGCGCCGGATTTTTTGCAATCTCCGGCAGTAAATTCTCACTAAAAGCGCACGGGGTGAGTTCCAGAGAGTTCTTGATCCAGCCTAGGGTGACTTCTTTCTCGTCCAACTTGCCTACGGTCGGCCACATGGTCCGGAGGCATTCGAAATCGCTGCCAAAGTGGATGGGCGTGCGAATCGCCCCCGGGGTGGATGCGGTGAGAGAGTTGATGCGGGTCGGGGTCCAGTTGACTTTGGCGAGCAAGCGATCGTGGATGATGTCGGCCATGCCCAAGCCTACGGCGTTGCCATAGCTTTTGCTGGAAAGGTCCCGGAGGTAAACCCGTTCGAAACGGGGGCCGGGCCAGGGATTGGCTTCCCCGTTGACGCTACGGTTTACTACTTTAGTATCCATCCCGGCACCAGAGATGTTCTTGCCGATCTCATCGAGCATCAGAATGTCGAGGTCAAACGGGACGCGCCCCATCCAGGATTTAGCGAGAGCGAGGAGTTCTTCTTCGCGTTTTTCCATGTTCTCGACGGGGACTGCCTCGACATGAGCAGTTTGGTGATAGGCGTCTTCGAGAATTGCCAGACCGCCGAGAATTTTGCCCGAGCTAAGGACTTGCCGTCCGACGCTGCGAATCACGTGGTGCAAACCTAACTTGTACGCGTAGGTGTGATAGCGTTGAGCGCCCGCGAACTTGCCGAGACCGATCGCCATCATCTTGAACAAGCCGCTTTCGATTTCCCCGGCGAAATCGGTGTGCCATTTCACGCGTCCGACTAACATGACCCCGTCGGCATCGAAGGCATGCTTATCGAGAAACGCCTCAATTCCATTGGCGTCGCGCCCGAGCGAGACGACTTCTAGACCGCTGATAATCGGGCAACCCATGGTGGCTTCGGTGATGCCATAGTGAGCTAGCACATCCGCTTGGCCTTCGGCCGTGGCGGCACCATGACTTCCCATCGCGGGGAAGATGAACGGAGAACAACCGGCTGCGATCCAGTAATCGACGACCGCCTTAGCGATTTGGTCGATATTCGTAATTCCGCGGCTTCCGACTCCGATCGCGACCCGCGACCCGCGAGCGAGGCGCGAGTCGATGGCGGCCGATTGCAAAGCGCCCGTGACGGCTCCCCGAACATCAGGAAGTGCCCGGCTCGGAAAATTTTGTTTCACCCTGACAATTCGGGGTAGTTGAAAAGTTGACTCCAGCATCAGGCGAAGTATACCAGTTCGATGAATCGCTTCGAGCGGCTTAGCCGAAAAGGGTTTTTTCGACGTCTTCGGGCTTGCATTGCACGCCGACGTAAAACTTGCCGAATTTGGCGTAGACGGCGCTGACTTCGTCGAAGCGCATCTCGTAGATTAAGCGTTTAAAGACGGTCGGGTCATCGGCGAAAAGGTCAACGCCCCACTCCCAGTCGTCTGTGCCGATGGAACCCGTAATGATCTGCTTGACGCTCTCGGCGTATCGCCGGCCCACCATGCCATGTTCGTGCATCATGCGGGCTCGCTCTTCGATGGGCACCGTGTACCAGTTTTTGTCTTCGCCGCGAAGACGGTCCATCGGGTAGAAGCAGATGTACTTGCGGTCCGGGATTTGGGGATAAAGGCGCGGTGCCATCGCTTCCGCTTGGCGGGCGAGGGTTTCCTTGATGGCCGCATCCCACTCTTCCGTGTGAGGGGAGAGGCCCTTTTCGGTTAAGGCGCGAAACGTCTTGACCGAGGACTCGTAGAGCCCCAATTCTACGACGGACGTATAGTCCCCGACGGGTTGCAGATAACCGGCCAGATCCAGATTGCCGAAGTCGCGCTGTGCTTGCTGCAATTCGGCCAGGGTCGACCGAAAATAGACCATCATCAGATCGCCCTTGCCGACCATCGCAAACGCGGCTGTCTGTCCGTCGGAGTTCTCTTGGATGAAGCGCAAGTCGGAAGCAAATTCCCGGAGCAAATGCCGACGGCGCAGGGTTTCGATGGCGTTCCAGCGCGAACGGTCGATCCGGTACATTTGGTGCAGCACCCAGGCACCTTCAATTGTCAAAGGGACGGCCGGGAGGGGTGCGGAGGCAGAAGGAGGGGTTTGTTCAGACATGGGTCTACTCTCTTTACTGTAAACCGTCGATAGGAGTTTGGCGGGGCGATGTGTTCTTTGCGTTTTAAGGTGTTCTGCTTATGCAGGAAGTACCTGGAACGGTCGAAAGACGTCTTAGGACAACGTGTAATGACTTCAAACGCCGATTCTCGTATCTTCTCCCTGGTTCTGCTCGCCACTTTGGTGGCTGGAATTAGCAGCGCCCAGTCGTCCTCCCAGGTGCAGATTTATTCGTCCCCCCCCGACGGAACATTCCTCGTAGACGGCATTCAGTATCGGGGTTCCCAGACTTTTGTCTGGCCGATAGGAAGCAAGCATTTTCTGGAAGCGGACCTCGAGAATCAGACAGGGGGAGTCGACACAAGGTGGACGTTTTCGTCGTGGAAGGACAATCGCGGACTGATCGCGGCCGGGTCGAACCGTTTTCAGACCGTCACCGCCAACCCGGCGATTACCTCCTACGAAGTCATGTACAACAAGGAATTTCGGATCCAGTTTCTTTTTTACACGGCACCGGGAACGGCGAGCGGCGCGACATGCTCCACTTCCAATGCATTCCCTGGCCAAGTCTTCGTAAACAACCAGTGTTATCAGACGTCGTTTTCTGCCTACTATTCCGTTGGGCAAGAGCTGACGATGCAAGCTGTTCCCAACATGGGATTCATCTTCACGGGCTGGCTGGTAAATGGGAATCCACCAAGCGATTCCTCCCTGCGAACTTACACGGTAAGAGCTCCTGCCGCCGTGACCCCTATTTTCGCGCCAGCGAAACGGGTTCTTTTCTACACCGACCCGGAGGGTATGCAGGTTTCGGTCGACCGAACTCCATTTAACACGGTCGGCCGTTTCGAGGATGTTGGCCGCTCCAATCCTGGGCTGAAGGAATTTGCCGGCGGAGCCCGGCATTTGCTGAGCGCGCCTAGCCCCCAACAGGATTTGCAGGGTCGCGTGTGGGTTTTTGATTCCTACGACGTTCCCCTTGGCCCGGGTGGGGTTTACGAAGTCACGAATGTCAATGTGATGCAAACGGTAACGGCCCGCTTTGTGCGCGGTGCCACTGTTTCATTTCTCACCCAACCGAGGGGGCTCAAGTTGTCCGTGAACGGCCGGGATAATTGGCCGTCGCTCAATTTCGTCTGGGCGGTCGGAAGCGCCAATACGGTGACCGCACCTGCGATCACTACCGACAGCCGGGGGCGCAAGTATAGGTTTCTGAACTGGTCTAACGGCGGTGCTGCGACGCAGGAAATTACGACGCCGGCAGATACGACCCAGGGCGGACTACGGCTAATCGCCAATTACGAACTTTTGCCGAGAGTGACGATAACGACCAACCAGCCCGCGTCTCGGATTCTGATCGATGGCCAGGCTTGCGATATGCCCTGTGTTCTGGATCGACCCAATGGCTCGGCGGTTGCCCTGGAAGCGACGGCGACAATCGCTTTCGGCCCCGACTCCCGGGCCGAGTTTGCGTCCTGGAATGATAGCGGAGAAAGGATCCGGACACTCGCCTTCGCCGGCGACGAACAACGAGTGAGCCTCAGCTATCGCACGGCGAATACACTTCGCGCCTCGGCTGATCCCGCGGAGGGAGCGACCTTTAACTTTGAACCACCGTCGGCTGACGGATTTTATCCGGAGACTGCCGCCGTTCGGGTGACGGTAAACCTACGGGAAGGTTTCCGATTCCGCCGCTGGGCAG
>JBKJLJ010000945.1:0-7229 GCA_046597015.1 Bryobacteraceae bacterium | reverse complement strand
AGCCCCGTCACCATCACGTTGATCGAATCGTAAATCGGCACCACCCGGGCCCATCCTAAACCCGCCGTCACGAGCGTCCCCACCACTACGAAGCTCCACCGCCGCCTCCCCCCTAACCGTTCAAAGCCCATCGTCGCGAGCACGCTGATCGCCAGCGTCATCTCCTGGCGATGCCGTCCCGCTGCCCGGAACAGGTTGTACCCCGGCACCCGAAACAGCACCGCTTGCACCGGCTCAAAGCCCAATGCCAGCCCAGCGCTTACGAAAAACACCGCCCCCCAAAACCATGCCTCCCGCCCCCGCGCCAATCCCGCCAACACGAGCGGAGCCAACCCGCAGTACAAAAACACCTCGACCAACTGGGCGTCCTTGGCGTAACTCGGCACCCCATGCATGCCACCCAGCACGTTGGGCACAAACAGCGCCGCCCAGTGTGCCCCGGGCAGGGAGTTCTGGTTAAACATCGCTAGGCTCAAGGTCTCGCGCGTCACGTGGGGCAGCATCTCCCACACGGCCATCAATTGGAGCGAACTCAGAAGGAACCCCAACAAACCCATCAGGCCCAATCCCGCGGCCGCCCGCCGCGCTCCTCCCTCGCTTCGCCAAAACCAGTACGGCACCACCACCATCAACCCGTAAAGGGTCATCTGGGGGAAGCCAGCCAACACCGACAACGCCAGCGCAATCCCGGCTCCCACCGCCTCCTGCCGCTTGCCGGTCGCCGCATGCCGGGTCGCAAACAACAAGAGCAGCGGCAACCAAATCGCCGTCGTCATCATCGCCTGATGCCCTTTATGAGAGACCAAAAAACCTCCGGCCAGAAAGGACAGGCCGCCTAGAATCGCCGCGTCCCGGCCCCGGCCTAACTGCCTCATCCATAAGTAGAAAAAGAAGCCGGCCATCGCGTAATGGCCTAGGATAAAAACGTTGAATCCCAACGTGTTCGGCAAAAGCGTCATGACCAGCAATCCCGGGGGATAAAATGGCTGAAATTGCGTATTCGCCAGCGAAAACTGGCCAAGTTGCACGTTCTGATTCCACGCCGAAAAGGTCGTCGCGAATAACTTCGAAGGCAGCCCGGCCGTATAGCTATCCCCGCCCCCCAGTAACTGGACCCAGATGTTGGATTCCGAACCGTGCAATGCCCAGGCCGCCAGTAAGTACAGCCCAAAAATCGCCGCCCACCGGCCCATCATTTACTTAGCAACCACAAAGGTCGCGCCCGGCTCCAAACCCTTTCCCGCCCCGTTGCCATCCATCGCTATCCCGTACATCTGTTTCTTGCCCGCGAACTCTTTTCGAAACGCGACCCCAAAATGGACCTCCAACTTCCCAGCAGAGCGTTCTAAACGCGTCCCGGCCGCCTTTAGTTCGCACTGCTGGTTGGCCACCGACGCTTTGGTCTCCAATTCTTGCGCGCCGCTGCCGCTGTCATTCACGAGACGCGTCTTGCCCGTCGCCACGTCGGCTATGACATAACAGCCGCCTAACCCGGACGCGCTCGAGTTCACCAAAATCCCCAAAAATGCCGGCTCCGGCTTCCCAGGGGCCTGCTCCAACGTCAACGTCAGTTCGCCCTTATCGCCCTTCATCTCCAAATTGCCAAACAAAGGGCTCACCTCCATCGGGGCGACAGCCTTATCCGCCGCCGGTTTCCCGCAACTTCCCAGTATCCCGAGCAAACCCAGTACAACCAATTTCATCCCCATCTACGGCTCTCCTACCTTTCGAAATCGAACGTTGCGCACCTGCATCGGCTTCTGGCTCACGGTCGCAAACCGCAACTCAGCCCGCTCCGGCGCGTCGGGTCCAGAGTTCCAACGAAATTCTTTCCGCTCAAACTCCCCGCTAAAGCTCTCGAGAAGCGAGTTCTGCTCCCTATGATCGTAGCCCGCCCCAGCGTACAGATCAACGCTCAGCGACTGCGCCTTCCCCACCGGACCCCGCACTTCAAAATTGACGACATACTCGGTGTTCTTTTCGAGCGTCACCCCCTGCGCCAGGACGCTCACTCTCCCCTCCGACGCGCACACCACCGCATCGAGCCCTAATCCCTGACGAACCCTCTCCATCGTCCATCCGGCCCAAGCCTCGTTTCCCCCGGTAAACCGCACATTGCGGACCCGCAGCGGCCGTCGCGCCAACGAGGCAAACCGCAATCGCACCCCCGCCGGCGCATCGCTCCCGCTGTTCCAAGTAAACCTCACCGGCTGGTAGGCGCCCGTGTGCCGCCGTAAAACCCCGTTCTGCTCCGGGTGATCATACCCGCCTTTGGCGTATAAATCCACGCTCAACTCCTCTGTCGAACCCGCCTCCCCCTGCACCTCAAATTCCACCGTGTACTTCCGGTTCGGCACGACGACGACGTCATATTCCACCAAACTGACCTGCTTGCCGTCGGAAACCAAAATCGCTTCCCCCTCCGGCCCCACCCCCGCCATGGTCATCGCCCACGTCGACCAAGGTGAATGGCAGAGGGCGTCTACCGGTCGCCGCCCCGTCAACCGCTCCACCACCTCCCCCACATTCGGATGCTCCGCCACCAGAGCCGACTGAATCGCCGGAGCCTGCCGCTGCAGCCACGTCGACCCCGCCACGCCCCCCACGCTCACCAACAGCACCACCGCCCCCACCGCCAGCCACTCCTTTCGGCTTGCCCCGCGCCCCCACACCACCAAGCCCGCCGCCCCTAATCCATACAACGGCACCAGCATCGCCATCCCATAGCGCCCCTCCACCATCAACCAACTGTGCAATCCCAAATGCGCCCCAAGCAAAAGCCCTGTTAAGACTACGGCGCCTTGTTCGCCAGGCGTTAACTGCTTCCGCTTCCGCCAAGCTCCCGCCATCGTCAACAGGCCCAGTGCTACGACCGCCCAGTTCGCTCCCGATACATACGGCGAGTACCAGGGCACCAGGTTCTCCACGTACGGCAACGGCAAGTCCTGGTCGACTAAAGCGAAGACATGAATCCCCCACGTGGCCAGCCCCTCGCGCGGATGCCGTAGATACCAA
Source organism: Bryobacteraceae bacterium (assembly GCA_046597015.1). GTDB lineage: Bacteria > Acidobacteriota > Terriglobia > Bryobacterales > Bryobacteraceae. The sequence goes on along the minus strand of JBKJLJ010000945.1, from coordinate 4,214 downwards.
TCCGTCGGATCCAGCATCCCGGCCTCGATATCGACGAAGTATGGATTCTCGTACTTAACGCGCGGATCGGCTCCCGGCACGATCGACGTCGTGTACTTCAGAAACATCACTCCCATCGTTTCCAACAGGGCCACCAGACGAGTCGCCACCAACGGTGTCGATTTCCCATAGTACAGCTGGTTATTCCGAAACTGCGGCCACCATGGAATTAGAATGCAAACCAGCCCCAGCACTGCCCACCACTCCCGCCTTCGCAGGCCCACCAGCGCCACTAAACCCCACACCGGAACCATGAACAGATTCCCCGGCCGCACCATCACCATCGCCCCACACACCAATCCGCCCACCACCCACACCCAACCGGGCAACCGTCCCGCCCAACCAGCAATCGCACCCGCCAATACGAACGTCCCCATCGATAACGACAGACTCTCGGACAAGTAATAGCCCGGATACAAAAGCGCGAACGGATGCGCCACCACCGCTGCGTATCCCGCCAGCGCCGCCCATCGATTCACCCCGGCTCGCTGCAGGGCCAGCCACAAACAGGCCGCCGCACCAAAATGGAGCCCCGCCTGCGTTCCGAAGACCACCAACCGATCCGGCCACCCCACTGCCCGCGCCAACTGCCACACCAGGCTCAGAAACCACGGATACCCATAAGTCCGGGAATCCGACATATAGAACTTCGAAAATATCCCATGAACCCGGATATCTTCGGCGATCACACGGTACCCCTCGGCGTCGTGCACGATCGGCACACTAACGGTATGCCATCCATACAGAGCGGCCAGCAAAACCGCGATCCCGGTCGCCCACCCTAAATACACCCGCTCAGAGGCGGTTGAGAGCCGCAAGATAAATCCCAAGCCCTCGATTTTATCAGCAATCACCGGGGAACATTTTCCAATCCAACCCCTATAATCTCAGTAGTTCACCGGTAATCTCGTGACAACACCGCCGCCGACCGTATGGTCTCCACCCTCGCAGCGGCCTTTGCTGGCTTGACCACCTTCCTCGCCGCCGTGGGCTTGCCATTCTCCTATCCCGCTAGGTGGAGACTTTACTGTTTGCCAGGATGAGCTCCAACCCGATCGCCCTCGCGGCCTCGATGATTCCGGTCGCTACCGTCTCGCTCGCTTCTGGCTATCTTCCCCGTCCGCCGCGCGAAGAAAAGGGAGACCCTCAACGCTCTGCTCTGCGAGTAAGGTCGTGGGGCCGCGCCCAACTCGGCCCCGCAAACCTGCCCCGCACCCCACCCCACCAAAGCATCACCAAACCAGCCACCACCCCCGCCAACGTTTTCCCCGCCAGCGCATTGGGCGGCATCACCAATACCCCGCAAATGAAAACCGTGTAACCGATCGCCAACAGATTCACCCACCACCCCGCCCGGCCCAGCGTCCATTCGGCCTCCCCGATCCACTCCTGCCTCTTTCGCCAACCCAGCCACACCGGAATTACATACGCCCAATACAGCGCTACCGTGCTCAGCGACGTCACCACCGGAACCGCCTCCCCCCACGCCATCAGCCCGATCGCGCAAGCCGCCATCGCCACGACCGCGGCCCGCGGCACCCCATTTCCATCCACCTTTCGGAAGTGCTCCGACCCGGGCAATCCCCCGTCCCGCGCAAACGAATACACCGTCCGCGACGCCGAAACCAGCGTCGATAAACCGCAAAACCACATCGCCAACGACACTCCCAAGCTCATCAACATCCCCGCCCGCTCCCCCAACGCCCCCGTAAAGATTGCAATCGCCATCGGCGTGCTCGTACCCGTCGGCACCTGCTGAATCGCTAAGGTCAGCATCAGCAACAAGGCATAGCCGAACACCCCCGCCACCGCCACTGAGAGCACCATCCCCCAGGGCGCCTTGGTCCGCGGGTTCTCCGTCTCCTCCGCCATATGCGCCGAAGCGTCGAACCCCGTGAACGTCCAGTGCGCCTGCAAGAGCCCGAGCAAAAAGACCCAAGCATAGGGCGTCCCGGTCGAACGCTCCCAAAGGTAGGCGACCGGACGCAGCGGCGCCCACCACCACAGAGCGCCCAAAATCAACAAAACCCCCGCTATATGCACCGCTACACTCGCATCGTTCATCCAGGAAACCCACTGCACTCGCAACAGGTTGAACAGGGCCTGCCCCACCGTCAGCAGCACAAAGAGGACAAACACCCGCTCCCCCGGCCATCCAATCACCGGCCCCAAAAACTGCGCACAACTGTAGTTGATCCCCGCCAGCATCCCCATCAATCCCACCAGGTTCATCCACGAAACAAACCACGCCATCCCCGGCGTTCCCAATGCTGCTGTCCAGTGGTACATCGCCCCGGAAGTGGGAAATGCCGAACACAACTCCCCCATACTCGCCGCCAGCAGCAAAGAAAATACCGTCGCCAGCGGCCAGCCTACGGTCATCTCGAACGGCCCTCCCATCTCAAATCCATATCCGTAGAGCGTCACCGCTCCCGTCAGGATCGAAATGATGGAAAACGAGATAGCGAAATTCGAAAACCCACCCATGCTCCGCCACAATTCTTGCGCGTAGCCATATTTGGACAGTCCTGCTTCATCGGGTTGAGACACGGTCTTGCCATGATCGCGCATTCGTCGGCCTGACGTCTTCCCATAATTCCGGAGCGGCCATAGTCCTGAAACATGTCGATGTGCGCCACGTCGCTCCAGTGGCCAACCGCTGCATCTGCTCGAACCTCCGCGACGACCGACTCCCCGAACAGAACCGCTCTGGCATCTTTGAACCGATGCCGGGTTCCGCGCGAACTTCGCCGCCGCAGCGTTCCACGAAGAATAGGCTGCCGAATCAAACGGTTGGCTCAAGGAACTGCACAAGCCTGATTACCCTCGGCAACCGGAGAACTACGACATCCCCGAACGGCTCAACGCGACTCTTTTGGTCCGTGGTTGGACTCCGACGAAGTGTAGGCGGGTGAGAATCCCCTCGCGCCGCGGCCCCTCCAGATCATCACGGCCGCGGCGATCGCGGTAAGGATCCCCAGTCCAAGCAAAACTTGGCCCCCCCTTTCGTACAATTTAGCCTCTTCGTTCACCGAAGCCTGCATCGATTCGAATCGCGAGACGGCGGATTGGAGTTCCAACCGCAACCGATGCTGCGTCTGACTCAACTCGGAGAGCTTGGCAACGTTTTCGGCCACCTCATCGCTACTCCGCAACGACTGCGACCATTCAATTAAGGTCTCGATCCGCGTCAACCGATCAACTAGCCCCGCCTGGGGATTTCCTTTTAGAATTCGCCGCGTTTTGGCCGCCACCCGGACCGACAAAGCATCCCGCTCAGCCGGAATGGCGCTGCGACTCCACTGTTCCAACAACCCCTGCAGCTGGTCCAATTCTTGCAGTTCCAAACCCAATTGTTGAAAGGCGACCTGACGCGCACCGGTCACCCGATCCAGCCCCGCCGATGCCGCCAACGAAAATACCGATAGGACAAGGAGCACTTGGGCGATGCGGGAAGCGGACCTGTTTACTGAATTCGGCGCCATCTATGTGGCTTATCGGCAGGATCGGGCTATTCCTTTACTTCATAGCGGCGGATTCTCACCGCTTTTCCCGTTTCAGGATCTGCCGTCACAATCGCCGCGTGCAACTCCACCATGCCCTTAGCCGCTTCCATCCGCATCGGCAACGCGGTCTGAAACTTCCGAATGATCGGCCCCTTCTCCACGCCAATCACCCCCGCATACGACCCGGTCATGCCTACGTCGGTCTGGTAGGCCGTTCCCCCCGGCAGTACCCGTTCATCCGCCGTCGGAATGTGTGTATGCGTCCCCACCACCGCCGTCACGCGCCCATCCAAGTGCCAGCCAAACGCCACCTTCTCGCTCGTTGCTTCGGCGTGAAAGTCGATGAAGCGCACCTTGATCCGGTCCGGGATCTGAGCCAACAGCTCTTCAACCTTCCGAAACGGATCGTCCAGGGTCGCCATAAACGTTCTGCCCTGCAGATTCATCACCGCGTACTCGGCTCCATTCCGCGCCTTGCCCATATATAAGCCGGTTCCGGCCAGCAACGGAGAATAGTTTGCCGGACGCAATAGCCGCGGCTGCCTCGGCAGGTACTCATGAATCTCCGTCTTGTCCCAAACGTGATTCCCGGTCGTCATTACTTCGACACCCAAGGAGATGAATTCCTCGGCGATCGCCGCCGTTACCCCGAACCCCCCGGCCGAATTT
>JBKJLJ010000779.1:0-18721 GCA_046597015.1 Bryobacteraceae bacterium | reverse complement strand
TATGCGAACGCCGAACAGCTGACGGTTGCCAGGGACGGTCGCATTGCCATCACCGGTTCGAGCGCGGCGCAGCCGAAGGAAGTTTTCGTCCTGGGCCCGGCTGGATTGAAGAAACTGACCGATACGAACGGCAGCCTGTTGGCGGCGCATCCGATTGGCGCGGTGGAGGAGATCAAGTTCAAAAGCTTCGACGGCAAGATGGTGCAGGGCTGGATCATCAAGCCCCCGAGCTTTGATCCGTCGAAAAAGTACCCGCTGATTCTCGATATTCACGGCGGTCCGTACGCGATGTACGGGATTGAGTTTAATCATCAAATGCAGATCTACGCGGCGAAGGGCTACGTGGTGCTCTACACGAACCCGCGCGGTTCGACCGGTTACGGCGAGGAATTCGCCAATATCATTCATGGAAACTACCCGGGCGACGATTATCAGGACCTGATGGCCGGGGTGGATTCGGTCGTAGCGAAAGGGTATATCGACCCGAAAAAGCTGTGCGTCACTGGCGGCAGCGGCGGGGGCATTTTGACGGCGTGGATTGTGACGAAGACCGATCGGTTTGCGGCGGCCGTGTCGCAGTATCCGGTGATCAATTGGTTCACGCAGGCGGGGGCCTCGGACATCGGGCTGACAACGGCTCGCTGGATGAAGGCGCTACCGTGGGAGAACCCGAAGAGCTATATGGACCATTCACCGCTCTTCTTCGCCGATAAGGTGAAGACTCCGACTATGCTGATTACGGGCGAAGAAGATTGGCGCACGCCGATAGCGCAGAGCGAGGAGTTCTATTTCGCGTTGAAGGCCAGGAAGGTGGATACGGTGCTGGTGCGGGTGCCGCGCGAGCCGCACGGGATTCGGGGAGCCTTTCCGAGCCACCGGATCGCAAAGATTGAACACATTCTTGGCTGGTTTGAAAAGTATATTACTTCGCCGGCGCCACGGTCCGATCCTTCTTCAGCTGGGCGGTAATCTTGGCGGCTGTTTTCCGGACTTGGGGGGGTGAGCTGTCCTTCGGCCGTCCCTCCGTGGACCAGATCACATTGCCGGTAGAACGTTGTACGAGAAAGATGCTGCCGCGACCGCGGCCCCAGGAACTTTGTCCGGCCCGCGCCATCCTCGTCGCTTCGGCGGCCTTGGCGGCATCTTTACTCTCTTTCTCTTTGGTTTTTTCGTCCTTCTTTTCGTCTTTGGCGGCGTCTGGCTTCGGCGGTTCGGGCTTCGGATCGTACAATTCGTGCATCTTGCGCTCGAGCGCTTCGCCCACTTTGTCGGTCAGGACGGCATCGGCCTTCAGCGGATCGGTAACTACTTGCACCACGCCTTCGCTCGTAAGACGGCTGGCCAGGAATTGGTCGAGGCCGCTCGACATCGGGAGAAGGTAGACGGCTTTGACCTCCCGAACGGCCGGATCAGCGGCCCAAAGACTCATCGCGCAGAACAATGCCGGGAGGAACTTCATCCCTTCATGATACCTTCGAAGTTTGTATAAAGGACTCCGGATCACCGTCATCATCCCCTGTCTCAACGAAGAGCAGGGTATCGAAAAAGTTATGCGGCGCATGCCGGAATTTGTGGATGAGGTGATTGTCGTCGACAACAACTCCACGGACCGGACGGCCGACGTCGCCGAATCGCTGGGCGCCCGGGTGATCCGGGAGCACGTGCGGGGTTATGGCCGCGCCTACAAAAAGGGCTTCTCGGTAGCCACCGGCGACGTGATCATCACGCTAGACGGGGACCACAGCTACCCGCCGGATGCGATCTCGTATCTGCTGGAAGCGTTTTTGCATTTGGAAGTGGATTTCCTCAACGCGTCGCGCTTCCCGGTGCGCGACCGCCAGGCGATGAGCTTTAAACACAAGTTTGGCAACTTCGTGCTTTCGGTGGCGATGAGCCTACTGTACTTCCGCTGGGTGCGCGATTCGCAAAGCGGTATGTGGGTGTTTCGCCGGTCGATCCTCGAAGAGATGAATCTGACGTCGGACGGGATGGCTTTCAGCGAAGAGATCAAAATCGAAGCGTTGAAAAGCCCGCGGGTGCGCTTCGCCGAGATCTCGATTCAGTATTCCTCCCGTTTGGGCGAGATCAAGCTGAACCCATGGCGGGATGGGATTTATAATCTCTGGTTCCTGGCCAAGAAACGATTCTCGTGAGCGTCACCGCCATCATCCCCATGTGGAACCGGGCCGATCTGACCCGGCATTGCGTCGAGAGTTTACGGGCACAAACCGTTCCGTTTGACCGAATTTTGGTGGTGGACGACGGTTCGACCGAGCACTACCCCGGACCGGATGTGATTCGGCTGGCGAAGAACGGGGGATTCGCCGCGGCGGTGAACGCTGGTTGGCGAGTGGCGGAAACGACGCATATCGCCGTGATCAACAACGATGTCCGGCTGGACCCGGCTTGGCTGGAGCAGCTGTTGGCGACGGGCGGATGGTTTGCCACCGGCAAGCTATTTGCACCAACCGGTCTCCTGGATGGCACTTTCGATCTGTTGAGCCGGGGGGGCTTCCCCTGGCGGGCGGGACACGGCCGGCCGGATGGGCCGCAGTGGAACGAACCCCGGGAGATCCCGATGGCTTCATTTACCGCCGTGCTGCTCCGGACGGACCTTCGGGAACGGATCGGCTATCTCGACGAGGCGTTTGGGACGTATCTGGAAGACGTGGACTTTGGCATCCGGTGCCGAAAGGCGGGGCTGGTCGGACGCTACGTGCCGACGGCTACGGGAGTCCACGAAGGAAGCGCGACAGCGGGAGGGTGGAGCGAATTCTCGACTCGTCAGCTCGCGACGAACCACGCGCGACTGGTGGCGAAGCATTGGGGCGGGCGGGAGGGTTGGGCGGTGGGGGTGTCGCGCGCACTCTGGCGAATACTCGCGCGGCGGCATGGCCGGCGGGTGACGTTTCCAACGTTCCCGACCCTGCCGAGTGAACCGGTCGCCACCGACGACGCCCTGATTGAGAACCTTCAGAGGGTAACCGGGATGGATACTTTTTGGCGCTGGTACTTTCGGTTGGTGAGGCGATGAGCCGGGTCTACGCGGTAATCGTAACCTATAATTCGGGCACCCACGTAGCCGAGGTGGTTAGTTCCTGTCGCGAGTTTGGGGTGCCCGTGGTGATCGTCGACAACGCTTCGAACGACGGGACGGTGTTCCCGGATGACGTCACTTTGCTTCGGAACCAGGAGAACCGAGGGTTCGCCGCGGCGGTGAATCAAGGGGTGCGGGCGCACAGCGCCCCGTTGACGTTGTTGTTGAATCCGGATGTCCGTTTACTGACGTCAGTGGAGACCTTATGTGACATTGTTGTCGCCAACCGACACAATGCCGCCGCCGGACTCCTGGTGGATGTCAGCGGCGAACCACAAAAAGGCTTTAGTGTCAGACGTTTACCGACTCCGGCGGCTCTGGCCTTTGAAGTGCTCGGTATAAATCGAATTTGGCCTAACAACCCGGTTAACCGTTCCTACCGGTGTACCGATCTCGATCTCACGTTACGTCAGGAAGTGGAACAACCTGCTGGTGCATTCTTTCTCTTCCGGCGAGACGACTGGCAGGAGTTAGGTGGATTTGAAGAACGCTTTTTTCCGATTTGGTTTGAAGATGTGGACTTTTGCAAACGACTGCTCGACAGAGGAGGGACGATCGTCCTGGAACCCTCAGTATGCGCCCTTCACTGGGGCGGTCATTCTGTGGAAAAACTTCAGGATAGCTGCCGGATCCGATTCTGGTATGGTAGCCTGCTTAGGTACGCAGTTCAGCATTTTGGACCTGTTTCCTGCAGGCTGGTCGCTGGATGCGTTTTCCTTGGTCTGGCGGCGCGGATTGGCTTGGGGATTTTCCTTCTGTCGGGCTGGCCGGTTCTCGGCGCTCAGTTTGAATCGATGTTGTTATCAGCCCGCTGCACGTTGTTTGGCAGTTTAGAGAACCACTAACCAACTACATGGCTTATCCAGATCTGGTCTCCGTCACCATCGTCACATACAACAGTGGCCGCTTTATTAAGCGGTGTCTTGAGTCGGTGTTGACCCAAAAGCATCCCAGTCTCGAAGTCGTCGTGGTAGATAACAACTCAACCGACGGAACCGTCGACATCCTGGAGCAGTTTGAAGGACGTTGCCGGATTTTCTACAACGAAGAAAATCTCGGGTTTGCCGGTGCTCAGAATCAGGCGATTGGTAAGTCCCGCGGAGAGTGGATTCTCACTCTTAATCCCGATGTGCTACTGCTGCCGAATTTTATCTCCCAGTTAGTAGAAGCCGGCTACTTGCACCCCCGGATTGGTGCTGTTTGTGGGAAGTTGTTGACGATTAGCGCCACATTCGACCTGCCTGATAAACCGCGAGTCGATTCTACTGGCATTTATTTCACCCCCATGCTGCGACATCTAGATAGGGGCAGCCAGGAAGTGGACAACGGGGAGTACTCCAACTTTGAGTACGTATTTGGTGCCACGGCAGCGGCCGCTTTGTACCGGCGGGAGATGATCGACGACATCTCAATCGACGGCGAGTTTTTCGACTCTGACTTTTTTGTCTATCGGGAAGACGCCGACGTCGCTTGGCGGGCGCAACTACTCGGTTGGCGCTGTCTGTATACTCCGAACCCACGGGCCTACCACGTCCGCAACGTATTGCCGGGAAATCGGCGTGCGCTGCCGGCTGAAATCAATATGCATTCGGTGAAGAATCGGTTCCTGATGCGGATCAAGAACATGACCACTGATCTGTACAAGCGGCATTGGTTTTGGATTACGTTCCGTGACGCCGTGGTGATCAGTTGTTGCTTTACCCGCGAGACATCCTCACTGCGGGCCTTCTGGGAAGTGGCCAAGACCTGGAAACGGGTTTGGGCGAAGCGCGAAGTGATTATGCGCCGGCGGCGGGTGACGGATGAGTACATGGCTAGTTGGTTCCAAAAGCAACCGACGGCGCGGCCGGCTCCGAAGCCGACTCCCGCCCGAGTGCAAGCACGGCTAAAGATAGCGCGCGGGTAGCGAATGCGCATTGCGATTGTTGGCACGCGGGGCGTACCGGCCAACTACGGTGGCTTTGAAACGTTTGCTGAGGAGCTCGGCCGGCGGTTGGTGGATCGGGGTCATGAGGTGCTGGTCTACTGCCGGGAGCGGCATTCAGAGGACCGATACCTGGGCATGCGCCTGCAAACGTTGCCCACGATTCGGCACAAATATCTGGAGACCATCGTCCACACGGGAATTTCGACGCTCCATTTGTTGACTCAGCGGCAAGACGTAGCACTGTACTGCAATGCCGCCAACGCAATTTTCGCCTGGATGCCGCGGGTGGTAGGAACGCCGGTCGCGCTGAACGTCGACGGGTTGGAGAGGAAGCGCAAGAAATGGAACCAGGTCGCCAAAGCTTGGTACCGAATATCCGAGTGGCTTTCGACGTTCTGCCCGACGCGGGCGGTTTCCGATGCCATCGCCATCCGCGCTTACTACCGCGACGCCTACAACGCGGAAACGACGTTTATTGCCTACGGGGCCGAGATGGGCAAGGTCGAGACCCGGGCTGCACTAGACCAATTGGGGTTGGAGCCGGAACGCTACTTTCTCTATGTCAGCCGGATGGAGCCGGAGAACAATGCCCTGGTCGTGCGGGCCGCATTCGAACAAGTTTCCACGGACCTGCGGCTGGCTTTGATTGGCGACGCTCCCTACGCCGACGACTACATTGCGCGGGTCCGCCAGACGACGGATCAGCGGATCGTGATGCCAGGCGCCATCTATGGCCAAGGCTATAAAGAGCTGGGTTCGTTTTGCTTCGCCTACGTCCACGCGACGGAGGTGGGCGGGACCCATCCGGCCTTGATTGAGGCGATGGGCCGGGGGGCGCTGGTGCTCTATCTCGATACGGAAGAAAACCGGGAGGTCGCCGGAGGCGCCGGGCTACCGTTCACGTTGACCGACCTGGCGTTGGTAATGCAGCAGGCGTTGGAGCTCCCGGCTGCGGAGCAGGAGCGACTGCGGGCCGCGGCGGTGGAGCGGGTGCAGGATCGCTACAGTTGGGACGCGGTGACGGACGAGTATGTGGCACTCTTTGAAGAGCTATGCACCGATCGTGGTTAGAAGTTTCGCTGGGGCAGATCGCGGGTAACTTCCGCGCCGTGCGGGCGGTGGTGGGCCAGGAAGTAACGGTGATGCCCGTTGTGAAGGCCGACGCTTATCGACATGGGGCGGTAGCCGTGGCGCGATCTCTCGAACGCGCCGGGGCGCGCTGGCTGGCCGTGAGCAACGTGCAGGAAGGCGCGGCCTTGCGGGATGCGGGAATCCAGACGCGAATTCTGGTGATGGCCGATTTCCTACCCGCTAGCCGCGAGGCATATTTCGATTATCGGTTGACCCCGGCCATTCACGAGTTGGGCGAAATCGCCGAACTCGAGCGGCTGGCGGGTCGACGGGGGCAAGCGGTCGCCTTTCACGTAAAGATTGACAGCGGCATGGGCCGACTGGGAACCCGAGCCGAGGCATCAGCCGTGGCCGAGGCGGTGGGGGAATGCCGCACGGCGCAGTTTGAAGGGTTGATGACGCATTTCGCTTCGGCCGGTGATTACTCGTCACCACAGACGGAGGAACAAACCCAGTACTTCTTTGATCTGCTGACGGCTACCGGGTTGCGCCCGGCGTACGTTCATCTCTCCAGCACGATCCCGATCGCCTATGGGCGCCGTCCAGCCTGGGGCAACATGGTGCGGCCTGGCCACGCGATTTATGGCTATATTTCGCCCGCGAAGGGTTCGGCACCGGAGCGGTTGCTGGACGTTACGCCGGCGCTGACCTGGAAGACGTGTGTGCTCGAAGTAAAGGATATTCCGGCCGGTGCCCCCGTCGGCTACGGAGCGATTTACCGGGCAGTGGCACCGATCCGGATCGCAGTGCTGGCGGCCGGTTATGCCGATGGCTATCCGCATCGGCTCTCCAATCGCGGAAAGGTGATGGTGGGTGAGCAGATTTGTCCCGTGATTGGAGCCGTGTCGATGGACGTGACGACAATCGACGTGACGGGCATCCCGGGCTTGAAGCCGGGCGATCCGGTGACGCTGCTGGGTGGCGACATTGACGCCCAGCAGATTGCGCGGACGGCCGGGACGATCTCCTATGCCGTGCTCTGCGGGATCAGTTCGCGGGTGGCGCGGATGTTTGTCGAGTAGGGGCGATCACCGTGTTGGGCTCAAACAGGTAAGGCGGGACGATGCCGCATAGATCAGCCAGCGGGAGAACCTCCGGCGGCAAGAGGAACCCCAGTGTTTCGGTCATGTACTGACGTCGTTGTTCGATGCGAGCGTAGGTACCCGGGTATTGTTCGGCCAGGGAGGCGCGGAGAGCGGCGTCGGCCAAGGCGAAGCTGTCCTCCATGCGAGTGGAGGAGTAAACCGGCGATGACGGGATGACGTCCGACTGGAAAACCATGCCGCTGAGGAGAGGTTCCAAAGAGCCGGCGTAGATCGGTGAGCCGGGCCATTCGTCGTAGCTGATCAGATGGCCGGGGTTTAGAAAGATGCCGAAGCGATCGAACGGCAGCAGGCGATTGATGAGTTCGACGATCTCTCCGCCCGGGCGTCCCAGGGTGAGGTGCTCGAACCAGGCGGCCATGGCGGCGACATAGGGGCCGGCGAAATCGTCGACATAGCCAGCGGGGGCATCCGAGGCGTCCGAGGCGAGCCAACCGCAGCGGCAGCAGTTGCTGCCCCAATAGCTGACGTTGGCGGAGAAGAACTCCCCCCGGCGGACGACATTGCCGCTGGCGCTGGCCAGACTAACGCGGCTGGGGCCTGTCTTGATCGTCCAATGGCAGGCCATCGGCAAGCCATTGTAGCCGGCCTGTTGGGCTAGTTGATGATCCGTCAGGCCCTCGCGCACGCCAAACAGAATGCGGCGCATCGCGTCGGAGGCGGCGACGTTGGAATATTCAAAGAACGCGACCTCCCACGGCGAAGCCTGCGCGCGCAGACGGGTGAAAGCGCGCGTCGCGTTTTCGACCGGGGCGAACCCCCGGAGGAGGTCGACCAGGTAGGACGGCAAATCGGACTGCGTCGGCCTGTCGTAATCCTTCCATCCCACGACGCCGATGCGGGATTCGGCGGAGAGCCCTTCGGAGACAAGAATGGTACGGAGGTCGCGACCGTGGCCACGAGGCTGGTCCAGCAATGAAAAGGGCGGATAAACCTCGCCGCGCAGGAGGTTAGCCTTGTAGAGCCCACTGATGCGGAGGTAGCCTTGGCACTCGTTGCCGACTAGCAGGAGCGGCGTACCGACGGCGCGCAGAATGAGGAGCGCCTCTTCAAACCGGGGGTCAAAGCCGGTGGCCCAGAGCAGGTTGGCGTAGTGCTCGCGGTCCCCATAGACGAGCAGGTGCGAGTAGCCGAGAGCCCGGGCGCGTTCCAGGCGGGGGGTGAGTTCTCCGGCATCGGCCCAGGGGACAGGGTCCGCTGGGCCGGTGTCGAGCCAATCCGCTTCGATGAGGCGGTGGCCCCAAGTCATTGGCGATCGACCAGGTAGCCGCGGAGCTGGATGTGAACAACTTGCTCGGTCGCCGGGATGCTATCCCAGACGATGGTGGCGGACTCGGCGACAACAAAGCCAGCCGTCATGGCTTCGGTTGCCCCACCATAGCCCATCTCGTCGAGCATCGTGGTGGAGTTGAGAACGCGATAGCTATTCGAGAGATCGTCGAGCGGAGCGACGAAGAGGCGAAAAGTAACGTTCTGCGGTTGAGGGTCTTCGGCGAGTTGAAACTGCCAGTCGACATCGGTGATGACGAGATAGCGGCCCGCCGGAACCAGGAAAGGGAACTCGGTGGTGGCGTCCGGTAAATTGCGCTGCCAAGCTCCGGTCGGTTCCTCGGTGCCGACCAGTTCTAGAACGACGTGATCTTGGGGTTTAATTCCTAAATGGGAGCTCATCAGTAGACAATAACAAACATGGACAAGATGGTTAACTGGCTGGTCATCGGCGTCGGCGACATTACGAAGAAACGCGTATTGCCTGCGATACTGGCTCACGAGCGGAGCAAGCTCCGGGGCATCGTAACCCGGTCGCCGGAGAAGGCGGCGCCGTACGCCTGCAACGTCTACCCTTCGCTCGAAGTCGCCTTGCGGGATAAGGAGATTGAAGCGGTCTACGTGGGAACGCCCGTAGCCTTCCACGCCCCCGAAGCGACCGCGGCGCTGCACGCCGGCCGTCACGTGCTGTGCGAAAAGCCGATGGCGATGAACTATCCAGAGGCGATGGATATGGTGAGCTGTGCGCGCGATAGTGGGCGCTTGTTCGGCGTGGCCTACTATCGGCGCCTTTATCCGAAGCTGCAACGGGCGAAGGCCTTGGTGCAAGCCGGGGCGATTGGCCAACCGGTGCTCTGTGAGGCAAATTCGCATAGCTGGGTGCCGCCCGGCATTGAAGCGGATTACTGGCGCTTCGACCCGGCCTTGGCCGGCGGCGGTCCATTGTACGATATCGCTTCGCATCGCATCGACGCGATGAACTTTCTTTTTGGCAATCCGACCCGGGCCACCGGGTTCGTTTCGAACGCGGTGCACCACTATGCGGTGGAAGACAACGCGACCGTTTTAGTGGAGTATGCGGGCGGGATCCGCGGGACGGTGGACGTCCGCTGGCATAGCCGGGTGGATCGGGATGAGTTCCGGATCATCGGTACGGACGGGGCGATTGAGATGTCCTCCCTGAACAGCGGACGCTTGGTTTGGCCGGGCGGATTGGAGGATTTGCCGCCCCATGCGAACCTGCACTATCCGTTGATTGAGCATTTTGCCGACTGTATTCTGGATGGGACGCCGTTGATTTCCAGCGGCGAGACCGCTTTGTGGACGGACTGGGTAACAGCGAAGGTGGCAATGCGGTTATCATGAAGGTTAAACGCCGCATTGCGCCGCGGCAGCACATCCATGTCGGAAAGTACAAAGATCGACGTCAATAGTTGGCTCGAAGAAGAGCTTTTTCAGCAGTACAAGAACAACCACACATTCGTGGACGAGACCTGGCAGAGCCAGTTCGCGGCGGATAAAGGAAATGGACACGTAGCGTCCGAAGCGGCAGCGCCGCCGCCACCGCCTCCTCCCCCTCCTCCACCCCCGCCGACGCCGCCGCCATTGGTTGTTTCCCCGGCCCCGTCAACGGCTGTAGAAACGAAGCCAGCCGCGAGCAAGCAAGTGGATTCGTCAGAACAGTTGGTTCCGTTGCGCGGAGCCCCAGCGAGGCTCGCCGAGAACATGACGCTGTCGCTGGCGATCCCGACCGCGACCAGCCAGCGGTCGATCCCAGTGAAGGTGATCGACGAGAACCGGCGCATCATCAACCAGCACCGCTCGTTGTTGGGCAACTCGAAGATCTCTTATACGCACATCATCGGATGGGCGATCGTAAAGGCCCTGCAGACCAACCCGGCGTTGAACTGCGCCTATGCCGAGCAAGGCAAGGATCTGTTTAAAATCGTTCGCCACAATATCAACATTGGTTTGGCAATCGATCTGCCGTCCCGGGATGGCGGACGAGCACTGGTGGTGCCGAGCATCAAGAATGCCGGCGCGCTGACGTTTTCGCAATACTTGAAGGGCTTTGATGATCTCGTGCAGCGTGGCCGGAAGGGCAAGCTGGTGGTCGCCGATTTCCAGGGGACGTCGATTTCGTTGACCAATCCCGGTACCGTCGGCACGGTCGGCTCAATACCGCGCTTAATGCCGGGCCAGGGCTGCATTATCGCCACCGGTGCAATTGATTTTCCCGCCGAGTACCAGGGCGTGACCGAAGAGATGCGGGCCATGCTCGGCATCGGCAAGGTGATGATGGTCACCTGCACGTACGACCATCGGATAATTCAAGGGGCCGAAAGTGGCGCGTTCCTGGGCAAGCTGCAAGGGTTGCTGCAGGGCGAAGATAACTTCTATAACGAGATCTTCCAGGATCTCCGTATGCCCCACCAGCCCGTAAAGTGGGAAGCAGATCGGACGGCGATGTCGCGTCCGGCGGGTGGCTTCCGCCAAGTGGAAGTCGGCAAGGAAAGCTCGGTTCTGCAGTTGATCAACGCGTATCGGATGCGCGGACATCTGATTGCGGATCTGGATCCGCTCGGCTCGGAGATCCACTACCACCCGGAACTCGATCCAGCGCACTATGGCCTGACGATTTGGGATTTGGACCGCGAATTCGTGACGGGCTCTCTCGGGACCTCCGTGGGCGAAGGGGCCGCCCATATAGTGGCCACCCTGCGCGAACTGCTCGAGAAGATGCGGCAGACCTACTGCGGCAAAATCGGCTGCGAGTATATGTACATCCAGTCGCCCGAACAGAAAACGTGGCTGCAACAGCGGATGGAGCCGCTGGCGAACAACTGGCCGCTGAGCGAGGCGGATCGGGTGCGGGCGCTGGAGCGGGTATTGGAAGCGGAAGGGTTTGAGCAGTTTCTGGGGAACCGGTTCGTCGGTCACAAGCGTTTCTCGCTCGAAGGCGGCGAATCGACCGTTGCGATCCTGGATGAGTTTGTCACGCGGGCGGCGGACCACGGTGTTCACGAGATCGTGATCGGCATGGCGCACCGCGGACGTCTGAACATTCTGACCAACATTATCGGCAAGACGCCGGAGATGATTTTCAGCGAATTCGATGGCAATCCGTACGAAGGTTCCATGCAGGGTTCAGGGGACGTGAAGTATCACCTCGGCGCCAGTGGCGTTCGCCGGTCGCCGTCCGGTCGCGAGATCGTCGTGAGCGTTGCGCCGAATCCGTCGCACCTGGAAGCCGTTAACCCAGTGGTGGAGGGCGTTGTGCGGCCAAAGCAGGATCGCTTGGGCGACGTCAAGCGAGAGCGGGTGATTCCGCTTCTCATCCACGGCGATGCGGCCTTCATCGGCCAGGGCGTTGTGGCCGAGACCCTGAACATGTCCCAACTCGAAGGCTACAAGACCGGCGGCACACTGCATCTGGTGATCAATAACCAGATTGGATTTACCGCGCAACCCGAGGCCTATCGGAGTTCGCTTTATTGCACGGACGTGGCCCGGATCGTCGACGCACCGATTTTCCATGTGAACGGCGATGACCCCGAGGCGTGTATTCGGGTGGCCCAGTTGGCGTTCGACTTCCGGCAACAGTTCAAGAAAGACGTTGTGATCGACATGGTCTGCTACCGTCGTCACGGTCATAACGAAGGCGATGAACCGAGCTATACCCAGCCGATCATGTACCGCAAGATCCGGCAGCAGCCTTCCGTCGCGACGTTGTTCTCCGAACGTCTGGTGCGGGACAAAGTGCTTTCGGGCGACGAGATTGAACGGATGAAAAAGGCGATCACCCAGCGCCTTTCCGATGCGCAAGCCCGCAGCCAAGCCAACGCCCAACAGTACGAATTTCAGGAATTGGCGGTTGTCGACGATTCCGATGTGCGGCGGGAGATTCCGCAGACCGCCGTCGACCGAGCGGTTCTGGAACGGGTGATTTACGGCTCGACCACGTTCCCGGAAGATTTCCATCTGCATCCGAAGCTGAAGCCGATTGTGGATCGGCGCTTGCAGAGCCTGGAAGGCGGAGCCATCGATTGGGCCGCTGCCGAGGCGCTCGCATTCGGCACTTTGGTGCTCGAAGGGACCCCGGTGCGCCTGAGTGGCCAGGATTCCGGCCGCGGTACGTTTTCCCAGCGGCATCTTGTCTTCTCCGACGCCGAAACCGGCGAACGCTATGTCCCGATGCAGAATCTGGCGCCGAACCAAGCGCGGATCGAAGTTTGGGATTCGTGTCTAAGCGAGTACGCCGTGCTCGGCTTCGAGTTCGGGTTCTCGGTGGCCGATCCGCTCTGCCTCGTTCTGTGGGAAGCTCAGTTCGGCGACTTCGTCAACGGGGCGCAGATCATGATCGATCAGTTCATCACCTGTTCCCAACAGAAGTGGGGACAGCCGAGCGGGTTGGTGATGTTGCTTCCGCACGGCCAGGAAGGGCAGGGTCCCGAGCATTCTTCGGCTCGGATGGAGCGTTTTCTGACTCTGTGCGCCGAAGAGAACATGCAAGTGGTCTACCCGACCACCGCGGCTCAGTATTTCCATCTCCTCCGGCGCCAGATGCACGGCGGCGGCGATCGGCGCGGGATGCGGAAACCGCTCGTCGTGTTTACTCCCAAGGGAATGCTGCGGTTGCCACGGGCAGGTTCTACGCTGAACGAGCTGTCGAGCGGTGGCTTCTGCGAAATCATCGGGGATACGACTTTGACAGAAGCGACCCGCGTTAAGCGCGTCGTGCTGACGACCGGCAAAGTGCACTACGATCTGGTGGACGCCCGGGAGAAGCAAGGCATTACCAACGTTGCGTTGATCCGGGTGGAACAGGTTTATCCGTTCCCCTCCGCCGAATTGCAGGATGTCCTGGCTCGGTATCCGGTAACGGCGGAAGTTTGCTGGGTGCAGGAAGAGCCAAAAAACATGGGGGCGTGGCATTTTGTTCGCGACCACGTGCAGCCGCTACTTGACCAGAGCCGACGGGTGTTGCGTTACATCGGGCGGGGCGAGTCGGCCAGCCCGGCACCAGGTTCGCTCAAGCGGCATAACTTCGAACAAACGGAGCTAGTGGAAGAGGCGATGGACGCAGCGTCGAAACCGCAGCCTCGGATGCGGCTGGTCGCCCGCAAGAAGAGGTAGTTCCTGGGGATTCAATAGCGGGTCGGCCTGTTATTGAATCCCAAACATCCCTTTGACTTGCATCCTATCGCCGGCTGTCGGGCCATCCAGCAAATTCAGGTCTGCGCCAGAGAGATCGAGCTTGGCGCATGCTCTGAATAGGAGCCTAAAAGGCGAAATTCGTCGGTTGCCAGAAGCGGCAGCTCAGCGGGACTCAATAGCGGCTCGACTGCTATTGGATCCCGAACATTTCTTTAAGCTGCATGGTGTCACCGGCCGTCGTCGAACCGTCGAGTGAATTCAGATCGGCTTGGGAGAGGTCCAGTTTGGCAGCAAACGCCCGGCGATGAACCTCTTTCGCCAACATTCGTGCGGTTAAAGTGGCGTCCGGCAGCTGGACCACGGAAGCCTGCATAAACACGGTTCCGTCGCGCCCGGAGAGGCGCGCGGCCAGTCTGTTCCCCGCCACGAACACGGAAAGCAAGAACCCTCGTCCGGGCACGAAGCGAGGGCTTTTTTCGAGAAAAGTCACCGTGGCTTTGGCCGCCTCGCTCGCATCTGGCGAGAAAGTCACCGGCAAAGCAAGATCAAGCGTGCGAAACAACCCTGGATTTCGTTCGAGGCCGTTCCGGTAGGCCGTGATCGAAGCTTCGGCTTGGCCGAGGCGCTCGTTCGCGTAGCCGATCAGAACCTCCACACGGGCGCGGAGCAGGACTTCCTCTTGCGGAAGGGAATTTCGTGCCGTCGCCAATGCCGCTAGCCCTCTAGCGTAGGAGCCTTGACCGACGAGTGTTTCCCCCAGTGCCGCCTGGATATAAGGCTTTTCCCGGTCAGCGTTCTTGCCTGTCCGGGTCAGAAGCTGCTGCAATTCCACTTGGGCGAGTCCGTCGCCGACCGCCGTATGCAACCCCGGCCGCATCCATTCCACGATCGGAGAATCCGGAGCATAGGGGCGGAGAATCCAATTCAGCCGACTCTTGGGCACGAGCAAGGAATTCAGCCGGCTGTTGGCGGCCCAGAGTTCCCGCTCTACCTTCAGGCGCTCCCAAAGGGCGACCGCCCATTCCGGCACGGTGTTCCAACTCATCTCCTCCCGGAGTTGCTCGCGCTGCAATTGCAGCGCCTCCCTGTAGAGATACAGCAGACCGATTTCAGCCTGTTCTGCGTTGCCGCTGGTGACACCGCGACGATCCGGCTTGTTCCGGATCTTTCGAAGAATGTTCAGCGCTTCGGAATTGTAGCCAGCGGCCAGGAGAATGATCGCCGTCGCTTGCTGACCATCGTTCCAGCGTTGTTGTTCCAGAGTGGGGTCGCTTCGCTTGTCCCAGGTGTGCATGTTGCGGAGAGCGCCGAGTGCTTCCGCCAGCCTGCCTTCACCGACGTAGAGTATCGATAGAGACATCCAGGGGTTCGAGTTACTCGACGGGTGAAAGTGCTTGGTGGCGTAGAGAGTATCCGCCTCGGCTTCCTGAAAGCGCAGGAGCACGGTCGCGACCTCAGCCCGATTTCGAACGAGGGTAGCTATATTGACGCGATCCTTCTCGGTCAATTCGCTTTTCAAAATGGTGAACCAACGGAATGCCTCTTCGTAGTTGCCGAGGGTCATCTCGATCGAGCCGATCGTATTCAGCGCTCCACGGCGGATGTCGGGGTCTTTTGATTCCACGTAGCGTCGCATCAGCTTGCGGGCTTCATCGTTTCGTCCGAGTTTCATCAGCGCCCAGCCAGTGCGCTCCCCCAGATCGATCCGGAAGAGCCGATTGAAGTCGGCCACAATCTTCAGTTGCTCGTCGTGTTTTTCCGTCAGTCCGGCGACCAGGAGCAGCTCGAACAGTACGTTCGAGTGCAGTTCGGAACGATTGTTGTCGAAACCAACTTCTTCGGCCTGCTCGACGAGCGTTCTGGCCCGCCCCAGGTAGTAGCGGGCCAACGGGAGATTCGCTTCTCCCCGGTGCATCGCCACGCCCATCAGATAGTTGCCCATGATGGAAGTCTTGTCCTCCCGCAGCGTCTGTTCGGCGATCTCCCGAATCCGCACAAAGCGGCCGGAGTCGATCAGGTTTCGAGCCGAAGCCAAATCGAGATCTTCACCCAGCAGGGCAGCTACAGAAAAGACAACCAGCAAGAGGAGGCGCATTAGTTTACCGGGGCGAGCGGGAATGGATCCGCGGGCGGAGCGGGGACTGGAGTTTGTCCTGCCAACGTCATCCGCGTCAATTGTTCAAGCGGACCGGCCAAGCACTCGTGCACTACTTTCTTCATTTCGCCGGCACCCGGAGCGATCACTAATCGATGACCGAAAACGTAGGGAGCCAAATAGTGAATGTCCTCGGGGGAGACAAAATCCCGGCCGGCGAGCATCGCCATCGACTGCAAAGCGGGGATCATCAGGACCAAACTGCGGGTGCTCAACCCCTGCAACACTTTCTTGTGCGAGCGGAGATTCCGCGCGGTGTCGACGAGGCAGTGATTGATGAGCGGATGGACGTAGACGTACTGTTCGATCAACTGCCGGGCGACGATCACTTCGTCGCGGCCGACCAACCGCTCCGTCGGCGCGGTACGACGTTCGCGCCGCGTGTTCAGGACCTCGACTTCGGACTCGCGATCAATGTAGTCCATGTTGATCTTGAACAGGAACCGATCCAGTTGGGCAACCGGCAAAGGGTAAGTTCCAGCCAGGTCGCGGGGGTTTTGGGTGGCGATCACAAAGAAAAGCTGGTCGAGCGGATAAGTGACATTGTCCACGGTCACCTGCTTTTCTGCCATCGATTCCAGCATCGCCGACTGAACTTTCGGTGAGGTGCGATTGATTTCGTCAGCCAGGAGAACATGGGCAAAAATCGGCCCGGGACGGAATTCAAACCGGCCCGTGGGAGGATCGAAAATACTCACGCCAGTAATGTCGCTGGGGAGAAGGTCAGGCGTAAACTGGACCCGGCGGAACGGCGCGATGTGGGCTCCGTTGGGGTCGTTGATGGATTCACCCAGCGCCTTGGCCAGCGTCGTTTTTCCGGAACCGGGATAGTCTTCCAGGAGCACGTGGCCGTCGGCGAAAAGCGCCGTGAGAATTAGGTTGATTACCTCGTCGCGACCCTTGATGGCCGAGCGCAAGCGATTGCCCAGGACGCGCGCCACCTCGGCGGCCGGGGAGAGGGGATGAAGTGCGGAGTTGTTTGAGGGATCCATGTTTACGAAACTTTCCACCAAGAAAGCGGATGAAGCACACCGAGTGCCCGCCGCCACCATTGAATGCCTTGGCCAGCCTGGCGGGATATAGCCGCCGAGAGAGCCAGATACTTTGCGCGGCCAACGGGCGGAACACCCGGGCCCAACGCGGCGCGCATGTGCAGCGCGGTGAGGTCAGCCAAACCCGGTGCTTTATCCGCCAGGCGCTTCGCGAACGCCTCGCGGGATGTCCCGTAGGCGCGATAGAAACCGAGATCGGCCAGCCCATCAAGCGTCGCGCGGTAGGACGCCACGGGGAGGCGGGCTGGCCCGCAGAGGCGAGGTTCCATACGGCGCCAGATTTTCATCAGGTACAACGCGGCCAAGGTCAGCAGGAGCACCGGCACCATCGCCTGGCTCAAACCTCGCAACGCTTCAGCCAGGGCCTTACGCAGGTCGCCGTCTCCCGCCGGGGGATTCTCTTCTTTCGGCGATCCCGGGGTTTGCCGAGCCATCTCGCCCAGCATCCGCTGCAGGTCCTGATCGACCTTTTCTTCTTGCGGGGGCGTCACCACTTTTTCCGGTGTAATGTCCAGCACCACCCACCCCAAGCCCCGAACGTAGACCTCCGGCCAAGCGTGAGCATCGCCGTTGCGGATCAGAATGGTGGAACCGTCCCCCCGCTGCCGGGATCCGACCGCATAGCCCAGGCTAACCCGCGCCGGAACACCCAGCGTACGGAACAAATAGACCGCCGAATGGGCCAAATGGACGCAGTAACCATTGCGGTCGCCGAATAGGAAATTCGCCACCGGGTCAGCGTCCTCGTCGAGCTTCGGTACCTTCAGGTTGTACGTGGTGTTCTTGTCCATCCAGAACTTCACGGCCAGCGCCTGCGCGATGGGGATACCTCGCAAATGCGCCGGCAGCAGCAGCTTCGCCTTCTCGGTAATCTCCCGGTAACGGGGATCCTCCGGCACTTCGGTGTAGTGCTGCCACATCTCCGGCGTCCATTTCTCCGATCCCAGCGACCGGTTCAACAGGGTTCCGAAATCCGCGTCGAGAACAATCGATTCCACTTTATAAGCTCGCTCGAAGCGCTTGGCGTCCGGGTTCGGGGCGGGCTCTAATTTAGCGACGTCAATCAAGCCAAATGGCTTCGAGTGCGGCGTCATCAGCGCCACGGTTGTCCGCAGCCGATGAGCGACCCGCTCACGCGAGCCAGCCGAAGGTAAGTCCGCCCGATCCCGCAACGGGACTTCGATCGGTTCCGCCGGAAACGGCATGCCCACGTCGGTGTCGAGCTTTCCCGAAGCATCACGGACCAAGCGTCGTCCGTTATAGTTACTCAGGGTATCCTGGCGGAAATAGAAGGTTCCATAGGGCGGCTTGTAGTCGTCGTGCAAGCTAACCACGGCAACCGGAAAGCTCTTTCGCCCTTCCCCGTTCGACGGATCTGGATCCTGATTTTGGCCTTGGTTGTCCTGATCCTGCTTCTGGTCGCCCTTTCCACCTTGTCCGCCATGATGCTGCTTGTCTTTCTTGCTCTGATCGCCTTTACCGCCTTCTCCACCAGCAAACGCCGAGAGTTGCCGCAGTTTGCCGTCCGGCAGAAACAGGAACAGTGCGACGATCATTGCAATCAGCAGGGCCGGATCGAGCAACGTCCGTTTGGCCGAACTCCGGCTCAGCATCCAGGCCACGAGCATGATCCCCAACAACGCCCCCGCACCAAGGAAGAACGGCATCGGATCATAGTTCCGTTCGAGCAACCAATCGGTCAGAAAGAACGGACGATGAATGGACCCATCGCGATGCGCGGCCAGAATACTCGAAAATATTCCCACAAGCGATGCCGCTTCGAGAGTCAAAAAGAGCGAGTAGCGCTTAGCTGAGAGCAGCACCGGCACG
>JBKJLJ010000541.1:0-16641 GCA_046597015.1 Bryobacteraceae bacterium | reverse complement strand
CGATGCCGCTGTTGTTGCTGGCGATGGGGATGGCGGGGCACGGGCGTTGGATTGGCAGTGGGGTCGCGTTGGGGGCGGGGTTCCTCCTGCATCCGCCGACGGTGTGGCCGGTGTGGTTGGTGTTGGGGGGGTACGCGCTATGGCGGGGAAGGGGAGCGATCTGGGGGATGGCGGGCGGGGTGCTGGTGCTGTTGGTGGCGGCGAAGTTTCAAGTAGGTGAGACCGAACGGCAGGCGTTCTGGGTGACGATTCCGGCCGATTTAGAGGCGCTGCAGCGGATGGGGGCGTCGTATGTTTGGGTGGGGATGTGGCAGGGGGCGTGGTGGGTTCATCATGCGGTGCTGCTGACGGTGGCGCTAGCGGCGTGGTGGCGGATTCGGGGCGGGTTGAACGACACGATGCGGGTGATGTTACTCGGGCTCCCGTTAGTTGGCGCGCTGAGTGCGGGGTTGAGCTACCTGTTACTCGACATCGGGAAGTGGATCGTGGTGCCGCAGGTGCAGCCGGCCCGGGCGCTGCTTTGGGTGACGATGGGTGCGGTGTTGAACGGGGGGATTGCCGCGGCGCGGGCGGTGAACTGGGGGGAACGATTTGGTTGGTTGCTGGCCCCGTTTGCCTTGCCAGGATTGAGTGTTTGGTGGATCGGGGGGGCGCTGGCGGGAGCGGGGGCGAGTTGTATCCGCCGGAGATGGGCGTGGGCGTTGATTCCGGTGGCGGTGCTTGCGTATCCTTACGCCGGCAGGGTGCGGAACTATCCTAATTTGCATACTGCGGAGTTGGGAGAGTTGAGCGTTTGGGCGCGCGGGAACACGGCTGAGAAGGCGGTATTTCACTTTCCCGATGCAGGCTTGGCCTTGTATCCGGGGATTTTTCGGGCGCGGGCTTTGCGGGCGGTGTGGGTGGATCGAAAGGGCGGGGGGCAGGTGAACTTTACCTACGAGTTGGCTAAAGAATGGTGGCGGCGTTACGATTTGACCATTGGGAGGCCGTACAAGGAAGCTAGCCGGGCCGAGTATGCGGCGTTAGGGGCGGACTATGTAGTGGTGCAAGGGGCGCATGCGTGGGCGAATGGGGCGCCGGTTTTCAAGAACGGTGGGTATGTGGTTTATGGGCTCCGCTGAGACAGGTAGATTCACCGAGCTAAGAAGAGTTTTCCGGCGATGAGTTTGGTGGCTGAGAGCTCGCATAAGACCGGTCACCAGTGCCTTGGCGTGACGGCGAGCGGTGTAGGCTTGATGTAATGACGGTAAAGGATCTTGAAGTGCTGTACGACTACGGCTACTGGGCGGACGCGAAACTCTTCGAGATACTCCTTCAGCTAACGGACGATCAGTTCACGCAGCCGATTGCCGGAAGCTACGGTTCGGTGCGCAATACCCTTGTGCATATGCTCAGCGCAGAATGGGGTTGGCTCGATCGTTGCGGCGGGGCTAAGCGAGGGCCTGCACTGGTCGCCACGGATTACCCGACGGCGGTGTCACTCATCGATCGGTGGCGGATCGTGGAAGCGTGTGCCCGTGAATTCCTGGCCAGCTTGCGGGATGAAGACCTCGATCGTGTCATCGACTTTTCTTTCGGTGATGGTCCCAAGTCCTCGAGAAGCGTTGGGGAGTTGCTGCACCACGCCGCCATTCATGGTGTGCATCACCGAGGACAGGTGGCGCTGCTTCTGCGCGTTCTTGGCCATGTCCCGTCGAGTACTGACATTCTCTTCTATTACGGTCGAGGCTGATTGGCGGGACCCCTTCGCGGCTCGATCGTTCAAAAACTAGAAGTCGAAGCGGAGGGCGCCTTGGAGGATACGGCCGCCGGACTGGTTGGCAGCACCCACTGGCGTAGCCGAGATGATGCCAAACGTCTGAGGCGTTTGCAGGTTCACGGACGGAGCGACGAAGTTCACCGTATTGAGCAGATTGTAGGCTTCCGCCCGGAATGTGACGAACATCTTCTCCCGCAGTCGGAATCGCTTCACCACCGACATATCTGTGCTGAAGTACCCCGGGCCCCGGAACGTATTGCGCCCCGAGTTGCCAATCGATCCGGGAGCCGGAACCGAGAACAGCGCGATCTGCTCTGGGGTGAAGAAGCGAACGCCGCCCCCGAAGCGCTCAATTTTGCCAATGCTCCGATCCTTCCCGTTGTAGTCGGCCAACGCCCCCAGATTGCTGGCCAGCGGACCGAAATCGGTGACATTCGGGCCGGTAAAGATACCCGAGGAGATGCTCAAGGGTTGGCCGGAAGTGATGATCCCTAGAGAGCCGATTTCCCAGCCCGCTACGATTCGGTCCATCCAATCCGGCATGTTGCCTCCAAAGCGCTTCCCACGGCCGAACGGCAGAGTGTAGGCCGCCGACCAGTTGAACGTGTGAGGACGGTCGGCGTCGGAGCGCGCGCGCATCAGACGCATATTGTAGTTGTCGAGCGGACCGGTGTTGCCGCCGCCGTCGGAGGAGTTGTTGTCGATCGTCTTCGACCACGTGTAGTTCACGGCACCTTTGAGGGCACCGGCCTGCCGGCGCAGGCTCAACTGTAAGGAGTCGTAGGAGGTACGGCCCATGTTTGTAGAGAGAATCACGTTCGTGAATTGCGGGTAGTTGCGCAGGTAGTACGGGCTCAGACCGGCAGCGGTATAGCGCGTGTAGTTGCTCGTGTCGATGGTGTTGGCCGCCGCTCCGACGCTACCCTGACGAACGGGTGTGGCCCCGATGCCGTTGATGGCGGCGGTAGGCGTCCCGAACATCCGGACGAGAGCGTTGTCGGCCGAGGGATTGGCGTTGTTGGCCTGGAACGTCCGGAGTTCGTTGAAATCACGGAGGAAATTGTTACCGTAGATCCGAGTCTGGTTGACGTTTTGATCGAGCAACTGTTTGATGCCGCGGTTCGAGACATAGCCGGCTTCAACTACAGTATTGCGCATGATCTCGCGCTGGATGGTGACGTTCAGCTGGGTTACGTAGGGCTGTTTGAAGTTGGGTTCAAACAGATTAATCCCTCCGAAGGTCCGTGTCGCCGCCGGGGTCAGCGTCGGGGTGGCGGGCGGGGCAGGGAACGGCAGGTTGCGGTCGCTGGCGCGGATATCGCTTCCGGCCACCTGGTTTGGGAATACAGAAGTGGATTGGGCGAAGCCGGGCGTTGTGCTGTCCGGGTCGATGGAAGCGCCGCCGACCACGCGATCATAGAACATACCCCATGAACCGCGGATGGAAGTTTTGCCGCCGTTGCCGGGGGACCATGCAAAGCCGAAGCGGGGCGCAAAATTGTTCCAATCGTTGTTGTACCACTTGTTCGAGCGGGCTACGGTGAGGTCCGGAATCTGGCCAACCGTGTTGACGAGTCCGGCAGCGGCCTGGACGACGTTGCCTTGGAGTTGGTCCTGCTCAAACGGCACGCCGTAGAACTCGTAGCGAAGACCGATGTTGAACGTTAGGTTAGGTTTCACGCGCCAGTCGTCCTGGAAGTAGTAGCCGTAGTCGCGGAAGATGAAGTTCCGGACGCGCGGCGTGCCGGGTTTCTGGAAGGTGGCAAGGTCGCTAAAGAACGTAGTTTGCACGGAGCTAACGCGGCCCAGCAGATCGTTGTAGAGGTTGTCGAAGCGGGCCCGATCGGCCGCGGCGATCGTCGAGCCCGAAGGGCCGACGCTCCCAGGGGCGGCGTTGCCATTGCCTTGGCCGACTGAGATGTTCGGCCAGATGTTCGCGTCGCTCGTCTGGAACTGCTTGATGTAGGAAAAGCGAAAGCCAGTTTTAAAGGTATGTTTGCTCTTGATGATGGAGATGTTGTCTGAAATCAACGGATTCACGGGAGAGTTCCGTTGGGAGCCGAAACCGGTGGGAATCGGGCTCGTGAACAGATTTGCTCCGATCAGCGCCGCACCCGGATATGCGGTCCCGCGGACCCGTCCAAACGTCACCGAAGATTCCGAAGAGCCGACCACCAGTTCATTCACGATGGAAGGAGAAATGGTCCAATTCATCCCGGCTGAGTAACCGGCGCGGATCCCGCCTTGGCTTCCGTTGGGCTGGCCCGGGAAGGTGGCTTCAGCATTGTTGAGCGTGTCCGCTGGGGTCAATGTTCGAAACCAGGAATAACGGAAGTAAGTTCGGATTTTAGTGGAGGCCTGCCAGTCGGCTTTAAACGTATGCTGGTCTCCCTGCGAGTTGCCAGGGGCGTTGAAGCGATAGCCTCCCGTATTGAGCCGGTCGCCGACATCAAAATTGTTCGGCAAGGGAAGCAGGGCGAGGTTGCCCGCCACCTGCTTATCTATGCCCAAACCACGGGGGTCGTTCTGCACAATGTTGAAGCTCCGAGTTTCTCCTGCACCAGGTTGGTTGGCCGGAACCACCCAGCGGAAGAGGCCAGCTTTGGCTTCGGCGGTGAGCACATTACGATTCCGGACGACTTCCTGGGCCACTTTAGAACCCTGGAAATTGTAAAAGAAGAAAAGCTTGTCCTTGCCATTAAAGATTTTGGGGATGAGCACGGGGCCGCCGATGGAGCCGCCGTATTGATTCTGAATGTATTTGGGACGAGGGAGTTCGGTGCCGCCCGATTTGTTGAAAAAGTTGTTCGAATTGAGCACGGTGTTGCGGTGGTACTCAAAAAGACTGCCGCGGAAACTGTTGGTACCGGAGCGGGTGATCAGCTCTACGGTGGCTCCCGCGTTGCGACCGTATTCGGCCTTAGCACCGTTCGTAATGATGCGGAACTCTTCGACCGAGTCGGTATTGACCGCGTTCAGCGCGAGACCCAGACGGGGGGCGACGGCGTCATTGACGTCGACGCCGTCCAGCGTATTGTTGTTAGAGCCCTGCCGCATGCCGTTTACCCTGGCGTAACTGGGGTCGCCGGGACGGTCACCAAGCGCGACGCCCGGCTGATAGGTAGCGAGGGCGATGGGGTTGCGAGCCAACTGGGGCAAGGTATCGATGTCCCGGATGGTGACGGCGCGCTGGATGGTGGCTTCGGTGGTCTGGACGCGGACGCTGCTGGATTCAACCAGGATGGTGTCGGTGACGGTGCCGAGCTCCATTTTCAAGTTTTGCCGGATGGTGACGCCGATATTGATCTCGATGTTAGCAATAGTGAACTTGCGGAAGCCATTGGCTTCGGCCGAGAGTTCGTAGAAACCGGGCGTGAGCGTCGGGAAAGAATACGAGCCGGCGGAGTCTGATTCAGCGGCGATGCGCACCTGGGTCCGGGTGTTTACGATCGCCAGTTTGGCACCGGGGATACTCGCGCCAGACGAATCCTGGACGGTGCCCTCCATGCGGGCGCTTTGGATTTGAGCCAGAGCGGAAACGGCGGAAATACCGCCAAGCAGACAAAGCAATAACCAACGATTCATAGAACCCCCCAACAGACGTCAATTGCGACGAGGTTACCATGCCGTTTGGTGGGTCATCAATCAATGTTTTTGATGGCGCTAATGGCGGACGAAACGGTAGATGGTTTCGAAGTCACCTTTTGGTGTAGAGCTAATGTTCGTGGAAGTGGACGACGATGGCCCGTTCGGCGCGCCGGGTCCGGGAACGGGTTTGGATCCGGTCGGAGCCTCGTTCGTTTTTGTGCGCGTCTCCTTTACCGTTTTCGGCCCCTTTACGGCAGGACGGTAGTCGATTCGCAAGATGTCTTGTTTGGGAACGGCTACTTGCTGGTTCTTGATAACGACGATCACGTTTTCGTCAGTTACTTCATCCAGTTGGGCCAGGATAGGCAGGGCTGCGCCCTTCTTGAGGATGCGGACTTCTCCACCGCTCGCCAAAACCTTGAGCTTAGCCCAGGAGTCGTCGGCGGCGTAAACGCTGAGGCACAACAAAACGCTGAACAGAAGTTTCATGAACGGTAGCTTATCATGAGCGCTACGCCTTGCAGCCTCTGGCGGGCGGCAGGACTCGGTCGAGTGCCGGTTGTTTGGGAGACGAGAGGCTCCGCTGATGCCTCTCGTCGTCTCCGAGTTTAGAAAGCGTACAGCGTGGTGAGCGGCGCCTCAGCGCCGGGGCCGGCACCAACGGTTGCTTCTTCTTCCATCCCTTGCCCGCCGATCTGCCGGCACATGATGCCCGCATCGCCAAGAGAGATTTCGAATTCAGAAGGCCGCGGGAGAGATCCCTGGATGAGGGCTTCCGAGAGCGGATCCTCGATGTACTTCTGGAGCGCCCGGCGAAGGGGCCGAGCACCGTAGCTGCGGTCGCCACAAGTTTTTTCCAGAATGTATTTCGCGGCGTCTTCGCGCAGATTGATCTTGATCTGCTTGGTCGCCAGGTTCACATTGATCTGAGCGACGAGCAGCGTGATGATTTGCAGCAGGTCCTCCTCGCTCAACGACATGAACAGAATCACCTCGTCGAGCCGGTTGAGGAATTCGGGGTTGAAGGCCCGTTTGACCTCGCTCATCACCTGATCCTCAATCTTGGCGGGCACGCCCTGACCAGGAGAATTGAAACCCAACTGGGACTTCTTATCGAGGAAGCGGGCACCGAGATTCGACGTCATGATGATGATCGTATTCTTGAAGTCGACCACGTTGCCGAGGCCGTCGGTTAACTGGCCATCTTCAAATACCTGCAACAGAATGTTGTAGATGTCGGGATGCGCTTTCTCAATTTCATCGAGCAGAATGATGGAATAGGGTTGGCGCTTGACCCGTTCTGTGAGCTGGCCGCCTTCTTCATAGCCGACATATCCGGGAGGAGAGCCGATCAATTTCGACACCGAATGCTTCTCCATGTACTCGGACATGTCGAAGCGAATCAAGCTTTTTTCACTACCGAAAAGGAAGTCGGCGAGGGCGCGGGCTACTTCTGTTTTGCCCACACCGGTGGGGCCGAGGAACAGGAACGAACCGGCCGGGCGCTTGGGCGATTTCAAGCCGGCGCGCGAGCGACGGATCGCCCGGGCGAGCGCGTTGATCGCTTTCTCCTGACTGACCACGCGCTTGTGAAGCTCTTCTTCAATCCGAAGCAGCTTCTGGATCTCTTCTTCCTTGATCGAAGTCATCGGGACTCCGGTCCAGCGGGCGACCACGTCTTCGATGTCGTCCTTGGTTACGGTGCCGGTGGAGGCATCGTCCAGGTTGTATTTCTCCCGGAGTTGGCGGAGGTTTTCGCGTTCCTTGCGCTCTTCGTCGGAGTAAAAGCGAGCCTTCTCGAACTCGTGATTGGCGATCGCGTTCTCCATCCGATGGACGATGAACTTGATCCGCTTCTGGATTTCAGAGACCTCGGCGGGCAGGGTGGTCTGTTTGAGCTTGACCCGCGCACCGGCCTCATCGATCAGGTCGATGGCCTTGTCGGGGAGAAAGCGATCGGGGATGAATCGGCTGGAAGCGTATACAGAGGCTTCGATGGCCTCGTCGGTATAGGCGACGGCGTGGAACTTTTCGTAGCGTTCCTTAATGCCGTACATGATCTTGATCGCATCGCTTTCGTTGGGCGGGGGGACTTTGACGGCCTGGAAACGGCGTTCCAGCGAACGATCTTTTTCGATCGATTTGCGATATTCGGCCGGGGTGGTGGCGCCGATGCACTGGATTTCGCCGCGGCTGAGGGCGGGCTTCAAGATGTTAGCCGCGTCCAAGGAGCCCTCGGCGGAACCGGCCCCGACGAGCGTATGCAACTCGTCGATGAAGATGATGGCATTTTGATTTTCCATCAACTCTTTCATAATCGTCTTTAGCCGCTCTTCGAACTGTCCGCGGTACTTGGTGCCCGCGACGATCAACGAAAGATCGAGGGCGAGGATCCGTTTATCGGCGAGAAACGACGGGACGTCGCCATCGGCGATGCGCTGGGCGAGACCTTCCACAATCGCCGTCTTACCGACGCCGGGCTCGCCGATCAGAACTGGATTGTTCTTGGTGCGCCGGCAAAGAATCTGGACCACCCGCTCGACCTCAAAGTCGCGGCCAATCAGCGGATCCAATTGTGTATCGATGGCGGACTGGGTTAGGTCGCGGCTGAACTCGCTGAGTAGTGAGCTTTCTTTCGGCCGACTGGAAGTAATCTTCTCGGAGCTGGACCGGGCAATCTCTTCGCGAACCTGACTCAGGCGAAGGCCGCGTTCGTGCAGGATTTCGGCCGCAAAGCATTTTTCTTCGCGCAGTAAACCAAGCATCAAGTGCTCGGTGCCGATGTGTTTGTGGCTTAACCGCTCGGCTTCTTCGGCACCATAGGCGAGCACGCGTTTGCACTCGTGGCTGAGCGGCAAGTCGACCGAGGTGGAGACCTTTTCCCGGATGGTGGTGTGCGCTTCAATCTGTTTGCGAATCGATTCGATGGCGGCATGCGAGCGCAGAAAACGGTTTGCCAATGCCTTGTCTTCGCGCAGTAATCCCAACAGCAAATGCTCAGTCTCTATATAGGGACTACCGAACTGCGAGGCTTCGTAGCGGGCGAAGAAGATCACCCGGCGCGCTTTCTCTGTATATCGTTCAAACATTTGCTAATTCTCCATTGTGCAAACACACCACCCGGTCGCAAGACCGGGCAAAATTTGGGTTGTGGGTGACGTAGACCGAGGTCAACCCATGGGTCCGGTGCAAATCGCGGAGTAACCCTCCGATCTTTTCGCCGGTCCGTTCGTCCAGATTTCCGGTTGGCTCATCAGCCAACAAGTACTTCGGTCGACCGACCAAAGCCCGCGCCAAAACTACTCGCTGCTGCTCGCCGCCGGACAATTCACCGGCCCGATGATGCGCCCGCGCACGCAAACCAACCTCGTCCAACCTCTCCAACGCCTCGCGCGAGGCTTCCGCATGCGGAACCCCACGGATGAGTAACGGCATCATTACATTCTCTTCGGCAGAAAACTCCGGCAGCAGGTAGTGAATCTGCCAAACAAAACCAACTTCCCGATTTCGAAATTCGGCCAGCTCTTTTTCGGTCAGCGTTTGCAGATCGCGGTCGCCGCAAAAGATCTTGCCCTTCGACGGGCGATCCAAACCACCTAGACAGTGCAGGAGAGACGATTTGCCAGCGCCGCTAGCCCCGGTCAGCGCTACCCTCTCCCCCTGAGCTACTGAAAAATTCAGATCGGCAAACACGGTCAGGTCGTTCGCACCGGACTGGTACGTCTTCGTTAACCCTTCTGTGCGTATGGCTACCTGATCCACTGTAATTTCAGGCTAACACCAATTTCATCGGAGCATTAGCCACGCGTGGGCATAACGACGCCCAAACTCCCGTAAGGACGCGGAATCGAAGTGAATTCCGTCCTCTTTTGCCTTCAAACCCGTGGAACTGACGAAGGCGACGCGCGGCAGCCGGACAACGAGCGAGGCTAACTGCTCGCTGACGGCTTGGTAGTTTGGCTTGAACTGTCCCAGTTCCCCGACGACGATGGGCACGTCGCCCACCTCCTTTCGCAAGGCTTTCATCACGACCAGCCAGCGTTCGGCGTAGGTACTGTCGAGGCCCGCGCTCGCATCGGCTTCGCCTTGGTGCCACAAAATACCGCGGAGCCGACCGCCCGCGGCTTGGGTTCGTTCCACCGCATTTGTAAAATGCGCGCTTCCCGGCGACCATTCCTGCAGACTCGACCCCCCGAAGGCCGCCGGGATCAGCCCGATCTCCTTCAGGCCATCCTGCTTTTGGACGGTCGAGGCAAACGAACGGCCGAGACCCACGCCGATGATCGCGGGCTTGTCAAAGTGCAGCGGGTCAAGGGCCGGAGCCCACGTCTTTTCCTTGGTGAAGACCGAAACGCCCGGTAGGGGTAGCTTGTCTTGCGGCTCGACAACTCCTCGACCAGCCATGTTCGACTGGCCGGTGAGCAGAAATACATCACGGCCGCTTTGGGCAAAAAGCGGGCTGGCGAGACTGGGGACGAACGAACGGCGCGTTACTTTCATAAAACAATCACACGACCAATTTCCAGGGTCCCCGCTCCTCGCGCTTCAAGAACTTCTTCGCTTCGGGCTGCAAGACCGTCTGTTTGCTGTCATCCCAATCGACCTTGACCTTCGAGCGCAATGCGATGTTGGCAAGCAGGCAGGTGGCGGTGGACTTGTGGCAGATCTCAATATCGGAGTTAGGCCTTTCGCGGGTCTTCACGCACTGCAGGAAATTAGCCCAATGCGCCATGCCGGAGTTGTTCGCACTCTTGACTTCGATCACTTCGCCAGAGCCTTCCGGATGGATTCGGTAGAGCGAACGGTCGACGAACAAGGTGGCCTTGGTCCCGTGAAACATCGTGCCGTAGCTCTGTTTGAACATCGAGTTACCATTGAACATTCGGTTTTCGTAGTGAGCGAGAAAGCCGGGAAACTCGTAGACGGCGGTGAGGGTGTCGGGGGTTTCGCGGTTGTCCTTAATCAGGAATTTTTCACCAAGGGCGACGACGGACTTTGGCATCGGCTCGCCCATGCCCATGCGGGCGATGTCGAGGACGTGCACGCCCCAGTCGGTCATCATGCCCCCGGCGTAGTCCCAGAACCAGCGGAAGTGCGAAAAATTTTTCGGGTCGACGCCGAATCGGTTGGCGTTGAAGGGTCGCTTCGGAGCCGGGCCGAGCCACATGTCCCAATCGAGGTCGGAGGGCGGAGCGCCATCGGGTGGATTGCCGATTCCTTCCGGTTTGGCGTTGCCGTAGTTCCAGGTTTTGACGACGGTGACGTCGCCGAGGTCGCCGCTTTTGACGATATTGCAAGCCGCGATGAAATGGTCGCCGCTGCGTTGCATCGTACCGCCCTGGACGACGCGCTTGTATTTGCGGGCGGCGAGAATCATTTTCTGCCCTTCTTCTATCGTGACGCTGGTGGGCTTTTCGACGTAGACATCTTTGCCCGCCTTACACGCTTCGATGGTCATGTACGGGTGCCAATGGTCGGGGGTGGCGATGCAGATGATGTCGACGCTTTTGTCGGCAATGATTTCGCGGAAATCCTTAACCATCCGGGCGGTGCCGCCGGGTTGTTTGGTTGTCATCGCGCCAGCTAGTTCAAGGTTTGGCTGGTAGACGTCACAGACGGCGCTGACGTGAAGATTATCCTGCTTGAGGGCAATGCCGAGATTGCCTCGACCCATGCGGCCCATGCCGATGAAAGCCGCGTTGATCTTGTCGTTGGCTCCGCGCGATTGTCCGGTAAACAGGTTCGTGGTGTAGGCTACGCCGGCGGCCTGCAGCAAGGCGCGACGACTGGATTCAGGGGGCATCAGCAAAGCCTATCATGTCGCGGGACGGTAGGGTCATCCGAATTCGAAGCCGCAGATGGCGCTAGCCGGGACGTCGGGAACGGCCGCCCCGCGACGCATGCGGGTGAGTTCCCGAACGCAGCGAAAGCCGTAGCGATGGGCAAGAGTGACGGCCTCGCTATCGGCCGGAAAAAGGTCCCAGTAGATGGCCTCGCCGCCTCGGCGGGCGATCGTGAGTTGAAGTGCCGCTTCCACGCCGGGGCCGACCCAGGGGCCGAAGTACCAAGCTTTGCGGCCGGGGCGGCCGATAGACTGGCAGTCGCCGGTCAGCGCCGCGAGCAGGCGGGCATCGTAAACTGCGGCGGCGCGGGGGCGCTCCCATCGTTCAATGGGCTGTTCGTCGACGAAGCCTAGTTTGCGGTAGAGGGGGGCGCCCATGACGGTCGCGTCGAGCCGGAAAGATTTGGCATTCAGTTGCAGGGCTTCTTCGATAAGTTGGGTAGCGAAGCCGCGTCCCCGAAAGTCGGGTGCGGTGAGGACCATGCCGATCCAGATGACGCCGTTGGAATGGCGGACGGCGGTGGTGGTGGCGACGAGGTGAGAGCCGTCGAAAATACCCCAACAGGATTCGGGCGCGAGGTTGATGATCCGCTCCCAATCGGCGGGGGTTTGGTTCCAATCGGCGGCCTCAACGAGGCGCATCGCGGCGGGAATATCATTTAGGCCTAAGAGTCGAAGATCGCTCATGGGGTGACCCACCATCCTATATCCAAAATGAAGAAGCTCGCGCACGACGGAAACGCTACGGCCTTGCCTTTCCGGCCTGGGGGTATATTGAGGAAGATCGCGCACGACGGCACGCTACGGCCTTGCCTTCGCGGCCGGTGGATAAATTGAAGAAGATCGCGCACGACGGCACGCTGCGGCCTTGCCTTCGCGGCCGGTGGATAAATTGAAGAAGATCGCGCACGACGGCACGCTACGGCCTTGCCTTCGCGGCCTGTGCGCTTGCAGTGCACCTGCGGGTGGCCGTAGCCCGCTCCTTGTGTTACCGTCTCTGGTACTCTCCTCATCATGACCCGCCGGACTTGGCTCGCCCTTTCGACCGCCGCTGCTCTCCCCGCGCAGGAGAGCCGCGTCTATCCCGGTGTTGCCTATCGCAACTATTCGCGCTGTCTGCCTGACTATTTGAAGAGCCTTGCCCAAGCGGTTTACACCCGTCGCCGGACGGAAATTGAAAAGCTGACGACGCCGGAATTGATTCTCGAACGAAAGCGTTGGGCCCGGCAATCGTTTTGGGCGTTAATCGGCGGGCAACCAGAGCGGACTCCGCTGAATAGCCGGACCGTCGGAACGATACAGCGGGGTTCCTATCGCATCGAGAAAGTGATCTATGATGCTCGTCCAGGGCTGCCGGTCACGGCCAACCTGTACGTGCCGAGTCGAGGGCGCGGGCCATTTCCCGCCGTCCTGCTCCAGATGGGCCATAGCCCTTTGGGCAAAGCCTACACAACCTACCAACGCTGTGCGCAAGGTTTGGTCCAACTTGGCTTTGTCGTGCTCGGCTTTGACCCGCAGGGCCAGGGAGAGCGGGTGTATTACCCTGATTCTTCGGGGAAAGTCAGCCGGCTCGGTAGCGCCGATGACGAACACTCGACGCCCGGGCGCCAGTTGCTGCTCACCGGCGACACCGTTATCCGGCTGCAAACGTGGGATGCGATTCGTTCGCTCGACTATCTCCTGTCGCTGCCTTACGTGGACCGGCGCAACGTCGCGACGACCGGGCAATCGGGGGGCGGTACGATCTCGATGTATTTACTGGCGGTGGATGACCGGATCTCCTGCGCGGCGCTGGCGAGTGCAAACACCGAGAACTTCGCCTGCGCTAATTTCGACGCGCCTGGTTCGACTGACGATGCCGAGCAGAACCTGATCGGGGCAGGCCCGTTGGGCTTCGATCGCTGGGATACGCTCTACCCGTTTGCGCCCAAGCCGCTGCTGATCAGCGTCAGCGACAAGGACTTTTTCGGTACCTACAGCCCCCATTACGTAACCAGTGGTTGGGAAGAGTTCCAACAGCTCAAAAAGATATATAGCACCCTGGGGAGGGCCGACCATCTCGCCTGGGGCGGCACGGCGCTGCCGCATTCGCTGGAGTACGACACCCGACTGCA
The DNA here is from genome assembly GCA_046597015.1 of Bryobacteraceae bacterium. Classification (GTDB taxonomy): domain Bacteria; phylum Acidobacteriota; class Terriglobia; order Bryobacterales; family Bryobacteraceae. Next base: position 3,338 of record JBKJLJ010000541.1, on the reverse strand, counting down.
GATCTACAACTGGTTCTTGCGCTGGATGAAGTCTGACGCTCGTCCGGTGACGGAGGAGCCGCCTACTAAAGTAGAGACGCCCGAGGCGCTGCAATGCACCGATTCGGGCAACGTGATCAAATCTTTGCAATCGCAGACGCCTTTTTCGATGCAACTGAAGCGGCCCATACGGCCGCGTCAGGAGTCACTCGAGCGATTGCTGCAACTCGAGCGAACCTCCTACGGGCCGCTGCAGGTGCTGAAGACATTGCCGGGCCGTGGGGTGACGATCGAGGCCGTGGAACTCCAGACGGCCCCAGGCGTATATGTTCCGGCCTGGGTTTTCTCGCCCCGTCCGAATCGGGACAGCCGGCCGCTGCTAGTGCTGCTCGAAGGTGGGGGGCGGAATACGGCGTGGCACGAAGACGAACTCTGCCAGACGCTGGCTCGGCAGGGATTCGCCGTCTGTGTGCCCGACCTCAGAGGGTTGGGGGACTTGCAGGCGGAAATGGGACCAGGCAATCCCCGCTTTACGCGACGCCATAACGAAGAAGAGGATTACGCCTGGGCCTCTTTGATTTTGGGGAAGCCTATGTTGGGCCAGCGGGTAAGCGATGTGCTGGCGTTGGTTCGTGGACTGAAACAGCACCCAGTGCACGGTTCCCGTTCCGTCGTGGTTGCTGCGCAAGGGCGCATGACGGTGGTGGCGCAGTTTGCGGCGGCGCTGACTCCGCAGATCACCCGCCTCTACCTGACTGGCGGCCTGGTTAGCTTCCATAGTATCGCCGAGACGGAGAACTACGGGCATGCCTTTTCTAACTTTGTTCCCGGAATCCTCAACGCGACCGATCTGCCGGAAGTGACGGCGCAGTTGGGCACGCGAAAAGTGACTCTGGCCGGCCTGATCGACGGTGCGGGGCGGCGCCTGGATAGCGTCACTGTGCGCAAGGTCTACGAGAAAGTTCGCAATCTTGAAGTCGCTGACCAGCCCAGTTGGACCGCCGAAACGCTCGCTCGCGTAGCTACGTCGTAAGACCGGGAACTTTTTGGGCTGTGTTGCGTATCTGTTCGCATGCGCTTGTTCCTGCTTGCCCCCTTCGTTTTTTTCCTGGCCGGTTGCGACATGGAAGATCTGGCCCCCGGCCCCCGCGAACAGGAAGATTTCCAGATGAACTTTCCGCTTCGCCCGGGCGGACGTTTGGTGGTGGAGAACTACAATGGCTCGGTAGAGATTACGGCCTGGGATCAGGAAATGGTCGAGATCCACGGGACCAAGTTTGCCAATACCAGAGAGCAATTGAAGGAAATTCATATCGATGGGCGTGCGGTGACCGCTGATGCGGTAATCGTACGGACTATCCCGCCGATGGCCCGGCGTGGCAACACCGGCGCTCGCTACGTCATCCGGGTGCCGCGCCGGGTCCAACTGGAAAGGATCACGTCATCGAACGGGTCGGCTCGGGTGGACGGCATTGAAGGGCCAGCGAAGATTCAGACGTCGAATGGCGCGATACGGATTGGTCAGCACAAAGGTAGCCTGGACGTTTCGACGTCGAATGGATCGATCGAAATTCGGATGGTGAGCGGCCCGGTTGTAGCGCGGACCTCGAACGGTCGCATCAGTGTCGATGAGGCCTTCGGGCCAATGGATGCGGCGACCTCGAACGGTTCGATCGTGGTGACGATGGCCGAGACGCCCGCCGACAGGACACAACGCTTTACAACGACAAACGGGGGCGTCGAGTTGACGGTGAAGGATCGGCTGCTGAGCGATCTTCGGGTAAGCACTTCGAATGGCGGGGTGATTGTTCGTTTGCCGCCGGCGACGAACGCCCGCGTCGCCGCTTCGACTTCGAACAACTCGATTACGAACGAATTTCCGCTGACCGGCAACGGAGCCACCACGACGAAACGGCGCATCGACGGAAAAATTGGAAACGGTGGGCCGACTATCGACATCTCTACTTCGAATGGTTCAATCCGATTGCTCCATTCTGGCGTATAGCCTATGTAAGGGCCCTTGCTTGGGCTCTTCGTTTGCAGTATGCTCAAACTGGGTACATCGGCAACCAAACCGGGTCCCACAATCCAGGGAGGATTATATTTCAATGAAAAAGTTTGCTCTGTGTATGGCTCTCTGTTCGGTGGCTGCCTTTGCCGAAACTTGGAAGGGTACTATTTCCGACGCCAAGTGCGGCGCGAAACACGCTGATGCTTCGGAGAAGTCCCAGGCTTGCGTGAAGGCTTGTGCCAAAGGTGGTTCTGCCGCCGTGTTCGTAACCGAAGACGGAAAGGTTGTTCCGATTCACAACGGCGATGCCGTTACCGAACATCTCGGCCACAAGGTCACCATTACTGGCAAGATGATGGACGGGGCCGTCCACGTCGACACCGTAAAAATGTAAATTTTAGCCGGGGTGGGGCTTGCTGCTACAGCAGCTTGCCCCGCCCCGCAACCTCCCACGTTTCCACTACTTCCTCGCCCCGTACCCCGTAGATTCTCTCTTCCATATTCACCGTTACGCAAACGTGGTTCATTAGAACCCGCACTCGATCACCCACCTTAAATTTCGCTCCGTTCCGCTTCACGTACCCATGCTCTTCGTTCATCTTGAAGAAGGACGATTCTGGCGCCCCTACGATTTCCCCGTAGCCGCCTGCTGAGGTCTGGTCGCTGGTAAAAGTCTTGGAGCCCCCGTCGATGATTATTTGATCTTCTACGCTAGTAGAAACTACAGTGCAAAGAAGGTTTGCGGCGCAGTCTTCAGGGCCACACGCACCACTGGCGATGGTATTACGGTCGTTGAAGATGTACGTTCCGGGGCGCATCTCGTTCATCCCTTCGATTTCGTGGGAATGCCACATGGTGGGAGTTGATCCGCCACTGACGAGTTCAAGGTTTAGGCCGGCTGCCGCCGCTTCGCGGGTTACCTGTCCGACTATCTGTGACACTTGTAGTATTCCAGCGGGATCCTCCGCCTTGAGGTGTCCTGGGTAGAACGCCAGGCCGCGAACGTGTTTGCCGAGTCGCTTAGCGAGCGGAATAACCTCTTCGGGCCGGACACCGACGCGGCCGAGACCGACATCCATTTCGACAAGAAATTCTACTCCGGTAGGAATAAGAGGTTCGGCCACCTCGTAGCTGTCGATGGAGACGGTCAAACGGGTCTTTTTTGCCACCTCGGCGACTCGCGGCCATTTCTTTGCTCCAAATAAAGGGTAGGCGATGAGAAGGTCTTTGACTCCGGAAGCGAGCATTACTTCCGCTTCGCTGACTTTGGCCACGGTAAGACCGACGGCGCCTAGCTCCAATTGGCGTCGACCGAGGGCGGGGATCTTATGGGTTTTCGTATGAGGCC
>JBKJLJ010001017.1:0-4335 GCA_046597015.1 Bryobacteraceae bacterium | reverse complement strand
CTGCGATCTATTTACGGCCTCACCGATCGACGCACCCGCCTGCTGGCACAAGGGCTTCTCACTCCGGAGGATCACCATCGCCCCGATCACGGTCGCCCCTGACGAATCGGTCACTCTGCCCGACGGAGCACCGGTAACATCTTGCGCGTAAACCGCCGCCGCGCACGCAAGGAGCAGGCTAAAGCGAATCATGAACAAATCTCAATTAACTCTATGGTATCTCGCTATCAGGGATGCCATCAAAACTCCGAGCAGCGGCCCCACCAAGCCCGGCATCCAGGGCCGCGCAAAGATGATCCGGGCCACCACCGAGGTCCGTTCACCCATCACCATATGAACCAAGGCCCACGAGGTCACGAGCGCCCCGCCTACCAAGCCGATGATTAGCCCGCCCAGCCACCGGCCGTATCGCCGGTCCCAGCCCAAGCCCAATAAGGCCGCTACCACTAACGGAGTCAGTACGAAGATCACGCCAGCAGGCTGCTTAGCGCCGTATAAGCCCGAGCCTGGGCCTCCGCCACTGCCGGGTACGTCACAAACCCCTGGTACGTGTTCACCCCTTCCGCAATCGCCGCGCTCTCTTTGGCCGCCTTCACGACCCCCTTATTCGCCAGGGCCATCAGATACGGAAACGTCGCATTCGTCAGCGCAAAAGTCGACGTGTGCGGCACCGCCGCCGGCATGTTCGAAACGCAGTAGTGCAATATGGAGTCGACGTAGTAGATCGGGTCGGTATGTGTCGTCGCGTGTGAGGTTTCAAAGCACCCGCCCTGATCGATGGCGACGTCCACCATCACCGCCCCCGGCTTCATCAGCTTCATCATGTCGCGCCGAACCAGTTTCGGTGCCGAGGCGCCGGGAATCAGCACTGCGCCAATTACCAAGTCCGCCAGCCGAATCGCCTCGCGAATTGTGTACAGGTTCGATGCCAGCGTGATCACCTGCCCGTTGTAGATGTCGTCCAACTCGCGCAACCGGTTCAGATTGCGGTCGACAATCGTCACGTTAGCGCCCAAGCCGAGCGCCATCTTCGCCGCATTATGTCCCACAATCCCACCACCCAAAATCAACACGTTGGCCGCCGCTACCCCCGGCACACCGCCCAACAAAATTCCGCGCCCTCCGTTGGGCGCTTCCAGATATTGCGCGCCCACTTGCACCGACATCCGACCAGCCACCTCGCTCATCGGCGTCAGCAGCGGCAGCGACCCATCTCGCTCGCGGATCGTCTCGTAGGCGATTGCGTTCACCCTCGCGTCCAACAGCGCCTGGGTGAGGTCCGGCAGCGGAGCCAGGTGCAGGTACGTGAACAGAGTCAGATCGGGCCGCAAGAAGCCATACTCCGACGGTTGGGGTTCCTTCACTTTCACCACCAGGTCCGCCTTCGTCCAGACCTCCGATGCCCCTGCCGCGATCGAGGCACCCGCGTCGGCGTACTCAACATCCGGCAGCGAGCTGCCCCGACCGGCCCCCGCCTGCACGATCACCTCGTGCCCCGCCTCCAGCAGCGCGGTCACCCCTGCAGGAACCAAGCCCACGCGAGTTTCGTGGTCCTTTACCTCTTTCGCAACTCCGATGATCATACGCCCAGTTTAAGGGGTCGCGATCACAGTTGCCACCGACTTCACTTCGCGCTTCGGTCCTAGACCCAACGCAATCAAACTCAGGGAGGTAATCTTGCCGTTTGGGGGCAAGTTCTGATCTTTCTGGAAGCGCTTCAAAGCGTCAGCATACTGCGGTCCCCAGCCTGTCGCTGGCTCGCCCTGCAGATAGCCCTTACGAACCAAAGCTTCCTGGATCTCGGTATACCGATCCCCAGTTGGTGCCGCCTGGCCATAGCTGCGTCGAGCCACCACGACGGGCTGAGGAGACCTTCCCCGGCCTCTAACCACGGTTGGAGAACGCTTGGCTTTGTAGCGGGAACTCGCCGCCGCATACTTCTGCTTCGGAGAAACGACCGCAGCCTTATTCTTGGCAGGTGCCGCCTTCTGCTTGGGCGGAGCGGCACCCACGGTTAACCCAAAGGAGGCTAAGGCCACCAACAGTAGTAACCAATTCTTCATGAACACACTAGCATAGCAAGGACTAATTACTTTCGGGCAATGTACCGGCCGCAAAAAAGGCTGTAAAGGAAGGAGCGCCCTGCCGAGCCGCTGCTGGAGGCGAAGGCCGCATCACTCGGAAGGCTACCGCATCGCCTGGTTTCAGCGTCCCTTGGATCTTTCGCAGATCGTCGGGCGAAGTAACTGGCTGGCGGTTCACGCTGATCACCACGTCGCGCTCCTGTATCCCAATCTCGGCAGCGAACGAACCGGGTTCCACCTTGGTGATGAAAATGCCCCGAGCGTCACCCAGCTTCAAAGGCTCCCGTTCAGCATCCGACATCGGGCGGATCATGATCCCGAATTTCGCCGAAGTCCCTTCCACTTTCTCTGGGGTGGGGGTGTCGGTCCGATGCCGGGCAAAACGGGGATCATCCTTGAAGACCTCTTCACGATCCATGACGGTCACGGTCACATCCATCTTTTTCCCAGCCCGGTCGAGAGTCAATTTCATCGAGCTATCGATCGGCATTTCGCTAACTTTGGAAACGAGTTCCTCGCCGTCCTTGATGCTCTTGCCGTTGATGGCGACGATGATGTCTTCGCCCTTGATACCGGCCTTCTCGGCCGGTCCGTCTTTGGTCACCGCGCCAACCAGGACGCCATTCGTGAACCCAGCCGCTTTAAGCACCTCCGGCTTTTCGTTCCGGTTCCAGCTCACCCCGATCGAGCCGCGCTTCACGCGACCATATTGAATGATGCTGTTGTAGCTCCGAACCATCTGGTTCGCTGGCAGGGCAAAGCCGATGCCCTGATAGCCACCGCTCTGTGTGGCAATGGCGGTATTGACGCCAATTACCTCCCCGTTAATGTTCAGCAGCGGACCGCCGCTGTTGCCCGGGTTGATAGCGGCATCGGTCTGAATAAAATGTTGGAACTGCTCGGCGCTGGGCAGGTCGCGGCCAGTGGCGCTGACGATGCCAGCGGTAACCGTCGCGGCCAAACCGAACGGGGAGCCGATCGCTACTGCCCAATCGCCGACCTGAACGCCGTCGGAGTTAGCGACCTTCACGGCCTGCAGCGGACGCTTCGCATCGATCTTGATGACTGCAATGTCGCTCTCAAAATCGGTGCCGATGACTTTCGCCTTATATTCGGTCGGGTCGCCGGAGAACTTCACCTTGATCGTATCGGCCTTCTCGACCACGTGATAGTTCGTGACAATGTAGCCGTTCCGATCGACCACGAAACCGGACCCAGTTGCTTCTCGGGGAGCCTGCCGCTCGCCGCCGCGCGGCACAGCCTGCTCGCCACCGGGGCCACGGAAGAAGCGGCGGAACAGATCCATGCCTTCCTCATCGCCACCCTCTTCGGCATCGGGAGCCGGAGCGCCGCGACGCCGGGCTTGGGGCACAGCCTTCGGAACATAGTCAGTCGTAATGTTCACGACGGCCGGCTCCATCATTTTTGCGATTTTCGTAAATTCGTTTGGGAGCGCTGCCGCGGACGGAATCACCAGCGGCGTCGCGTCCGGGGCCACAGCTTGGCCCTTCGCGGCCGTCGCCGTCGTCGTCACCAGCGTCCCAACCAGGACAACCAGCGCTGTCGAAAAAACCATGAGGGTAGAGGAGAGCAGCTTCTGCTGCCGGATGTTTGCGAATAGTCTCATGCGGAAACCTTCCTAGGAGTTGTCACTATCAGTGTACTGCTCCTATGGATGTACCGCTTTGCGGTTAGGTTTCAATTCAACGAGCAAGACGCCGGCCAAAATCAAAGCCGCCCCGGCGGCGGCCCTGCCCGTCAGGATTTCGCCGTTCCACCACCAAGCGACCAACCACGCGAAAACAGGTTCCAGGGCGAAGATCAGGGCGGCGCGCGTCGGGGTCGTATACTGCTGCGCCCAGGTTTGCACCACGAAGGCTAGCGCCGTCGCCAGCAGGCCTCCCGCGACGATAGCGAGGATCACCGCCGGTCGCCAGCGGATGGCCGGCGTCTCGACGAAGGGCAGCGCGACCCAGGCAAACGCCGCCGCCGAGGCGACCTGCAGGAAGCTGAGCGTCTCGTAAGGGATCCGCGGAGCAAAATGACCCAGCAACACGATATGGACCGCGTACACGGCGGCGCAGCCCAGCGTCAACGCATCGCCTCTTTCGATCGTCAGTTTTTCGCCCTGCATCGAGAGCAGGCCCATGCCGCTGACCGCGGTGAGCACGCCGAGCACTTCCGCGAGACGGGTCCGATCGCGATAGACGAGCCAGCCCAGCAAGGGCACCCCGACAATATAGCCGCTCGT
>JBKJLJ010001014.1:0-2839 GCA_046597015.1 Bryobacteraceae bacterium | reverse complement strand
CCCGCACCGGCTCCGCCATAAGGATTCGCCGCCACCGAACGCCACCAAGTCTGCCCGTCCGCGGTGGCGTACTCGACCGGAAACTAGGCCCCCATCCCGTTCCGAACCAGCCGGCGGCGACCACTCCGAGGGCTGCTACTACGCCACCCGGCCTCCGTCACGCTTTGCACGGCATGTCGCGGAAATGCTCGCTTCAACCTGGCCCGAACGCATTCGTCTAAGAGGATACGCGTTCGATCAAGTGTTCCCTGCCCAGTTCAAGAACCTGCACCACTTGATCGCGACTTACCGAAGGATAATTCTCGAAAAACTCGTTGTTCGTCGATCCGCCTTCAATATTGTCCAGTAGGTTCTGCACCGGTACCCGGGTCGCCATGAAGCAAGCGGCACCGTTCATCCTTTCCGGCTCGATCCAGATCACTTCCCCAAGTTTGCCCTTGCCGCGAACTCGCGGTTCATTTCACCGGCAGCATCCCGCGCTCCGGACAGACGCCGCTAGGCGGCACGTTGTAATCCAGCCGCACTCCCGCCATTCCGCTCCCCACCCCTACCGGCATTTCAAAATTAATCTGAGTTACTCCCACCAACCCCGGCGCCAAACCCGAAAACAAGATCCTCGCCCGTGTCCCGCCGATCAGGAGCTCCGGCCACTTCATCGTTAGCGATAGGGGAGACGCCAATGCTGAAGTTCCCAGCGGCGGGGGATTGGTGATCAACGCCTCCATCCCCGTGGCGAAAAGCGATACGATTCCGCCAGCCCCGGCAGGGTTCGCCGGCGTAACCAGATCCGCCGTGCCGCCATGAAGGGCCGCAACCGTTTGACCGGAGTAGGTAAACGCCGAGGCACGGCAGTACGTTTGTTGGGAGTCGTAGCGGGCAGCCCGAAACAAACCTGCTCGTCCTCGATCGATGACGCGAATTCCGCCGGTACCACTGAAATCTCCATATTCATTGGAAGGCGGCTCTACACCGGCAGCAAGAATCGGCTCCGGTGCTTGGAAGTTCACCTGCGTGAAAGTCGGAGTTCGAATCACCGCGAAAAGGGGCAGCCGCACGCCTACACCGCCCTCAACCGAAAGGCCATCCAGCTCCAACGGTAGCGGCGCCCCAGCCGCTGCGCTCCCTTTGGGCGGAGCATTCGATGCCGGCAAAAATACGCTACAAACCGAGCGGCCATTGCAGACGCCCGCGAATCCCGCGCCTTCCACCGGCTGGCCATGCTGGTACAACAGGTCATGCCGCGTGTCGTCAATCGCAGCGACGAAACCGTTGCGGTCTAGAATATCCGACGCGGGGAAAGCGCTAACCTCCATGCCCCCGTAGCCGGAATAATGGAACCCGCCCTCGATCGGAGAAGCACTTCCCGGAGGCCCGTACGCGGCGGAGACGGGAGCCGCCGAAAGTCCGCGGTTCACAATCGGAAAGTAAGTGGAATAAACTAACGCCCGGCCGTTGGCTGAGAATTTCAGCACGGCGTTGTAATGTTGCTGGCTAAAGAATTTCGGGAACGGACTGTAAAAGGCATCGTCCCATTGGTCATAGAGGGCATTTTTGACAGGGAGGGAACTTAAATTCGCGTACAAATGCACCGCGATGTTTCCCTCTGAGTCCAACCATAAATTCGCGATTGGATTGGGGTTCGTATTCGCTGTAAAACCGGACGTCCCCCCCACACGGATAGCAATCGTGGCTGGCTCAAAGTTGAGATTCGTCTTGACGATACTGATATGTTCTACGCCAGTGGTTGGGGTCGAAAAAGATCCGGGAACTACGAACTGGCGGGGCGATTCTTGCGTACCCGCAAGGATCACTCCGCCATCCTCAGCAACCTGAATCCTTCTGGGATCCACCAAGCCAGATAGAGTTCCCGCCTGCAGGACTTGGCTCAACGTCTCGTTCAGTTCGAACAACAACCCCTGGTCATGACTGCATTGGCTTCCGCCACAAGAATCCGGGCTTCCGATGGGAAGAAATCTCGGAGCGCCGGCGAACGTCAGCGGGGCAGGTTCTGACTTCTGTTTTGCGGATATCGTTGCGACGATACTGTTCCGATTTGTCACCGCCATCGCCAAACAGGAATCATCCAGATTGGTCCCGAACACCGTCGTCGCGATCTCCCGGCCCGTCGGATCATAACGAGTGATGTAGCAGTCCAGACCACCTTGATTAGCTCGTTGAACGGCGTTGACGGACGGTTGAATCGACCCATCCCCTTTCACCCCATCCCTTCGTTCCGATCCCATCAGGTAAATGTCTCTCGAAGGAGCCACAGCCAGCGCCCACCGGCCTGCAACCGATGGCAGTTGTTTGCGGAAAAGCTCTCCCCGAGCGAATCCCCCGTCCATCTTCACGAGAATACCACTGAAATAGCACCCTGCTTGCGCTTCTTCCGGGCAATGAATCACGATGATGTCGTCCTTCGCATCCAGTTCCATTTCCCACAAGTAGCCGCGTGGTAGATTCAACGGCATCGTGCGCAGGGTATTGCCCTCCGCGTCTAAATCAAGAAGGGAGTAGCCCTGGGTATTGGCATTTCCAGAACCGCTACGCGAGCCCCGCAAAGCAACAATTCCGCCGCCGCGCTTTTGCCTCACTTTGAGGATGGACGAATCCAATCCGTCGCCCAAAACCTTAGCCCACTTAACAACCGGATCGATGGTCAGCAACTCGTTCCTCGGCGCGCCGGAGGCGGCAAATTGGGTCCAACCGGAAGCTTCCGACGTTCGCACGGTAAACTCATGCGCTTTGGAAAACGCCAGCAGGGAAGTCAGAATCGGGGGCGGAGCAGCAGCACCAATCTGCGGCTCCCACTTTACGGCGGGCTGCGTCCTGGAATCCC
>JBKJLJ010000006.1:0-5559 GCA_046597015.1 Bryobacteraceae bacterium | reverse complement strand
GCCACTTCGACAACGAGGTGTTGAGGCGGTCCATCTGGATCTCGTTGTCGAAGTGGCCGATGTTGCAAACGATGGCTTGGTCCTTCATCTGTTCCATCATTTCGAGGGTGATGATGTCGACGTTGCCGGTGGTGGTGACGTAGATATCAGCCGTGCCGAGGGTCTCTTCGATGGTGGTCACCTGGTAACCTTCCATGGCGGCCTGGAGGGCGTTGATGGGATCGGTTTCGGTGACGATGACGCGCGCACCGAGGCCACGCAGGGAGCCGGCAGAACCCTTGCCTACGTCGCCGTAACCGCACACGACGGCCACTTTGCCGGCGAGCATGACGTCAGTGGCGCGCTTGATGCCGTCAGCGAGAGACTCGCGGCAGCCGTAGAGATTATCGAACTTGGACTTGGTGACCGAGTCGTTGACGTTGATGGCAGGGACGAGCAGCCGGCCTTCCTGCTGCATCTTGTACAGGCGGTGAACGCCGGTGGTGGTCTCTTCGGCTACACCACGCCACTTGGCAACGATTTTGGTCCAGATGCCCGGGTTCTCGATGGCAACTTTCTTCAGGAGGTTCTTAATGACCTGCTCTTCGGGGGTGCTGGAAGCGGAGTTTACCCAGTCGGAGCCGTTTTCGAGTTCGTAGCCCTTGTGGATCAGGAGGGTGACGTCGCCACCGTCATCAATGACGAGTTCCGGGCCGAGGCCGTCGCCGTGGATGACGGCTTTGAGGGTGCAATCCCAGAATTCAACGAGGTTTTCGCCTTTCCAGGCGAAGACGGGGACGCCGGCGGCGGCGATGGCGGCGGCGGCGTGGTCCTGCGTCGAGAAGATGTTGCAGCTGGCCCAGCGAACGCTGGCGCCGAGGTCGACCATCGTCTCAATCAGGACGGCGGTCTGGATGGTCATGTGGAGCGAACCGGTGACGCGAACGCCTTCCAGCGGGCGGGAGGCGGCATGCTTGCGGCGGATGGACATGAGGCCGGGCATTTCATGCTCGGCGATGTTGATTTCTTTCCGGCCCCAATCGGCGAGGCTGATATCGGCTACTTTGTATTCAGTGGCTACCGTAGTGGTCATGAAACAAGAATAGCACATATCAAGGAATCATGATCCATTGATACAATGTAAACCTTATGGGAAATTTGCTTAGGTCCTTGCGGTTGTTGGGGGATGAGAGCCGGTTGCGGATGCTGCGGCTGCTGAGCCGGGAAGAGCTGAGCGTGGCAGAATTGCAGGAGGTTTTGGGGATGGGGCAGAGCCGGATTTCGATGGCGCTGTCGCAGTTGAAGACGGCGGAGTTGGTGGAAGTGCGGAAGGTGGGGCAGAAGAGCCTGTATCGTTTTACGGGGGATGAGACGGTAGTGGAGATTCTGCGGCAGAGCGCGAAGGAGTTGCCGGAGGCGGGGTCCGACGATGAGGCGCTGCGGTTGATATTGAAGAAGCGGAAGGACAAGATGCGCGCTTACTTCGATGAATTGGCGGGGCGGTTTGGGCGAGACTATGTCCCGGGGCGGAGTTGGAAGGGGGTGGCGGAGATGTTGTTAAAGCTGCTTCCGCCGATGGTAATCGCCGATATCGGGGCGGGGGAGGGGACGCTGTCGCTGCTGTTGGCGCAACGGGCGGAGCGGGTGATCGCGGTGGACAACTCGGAGAAGATGGTGGAGTACGGGACGGAAGCGGCGCGGAAGAGCGGGGTCGGGAATATCGAGTACCGGGTGGGGGATTTGGAGGAGTTGCCGGTGGCGAGCGGGTCAGTGGATTTGGCGTTGTTTAGCCAGAGTTTGCACCATGCGCTGCATCCGCAAGATGCGGTAAAAGAGGCCTGGCGAATTTTGAAGCCGGGGGGACGGGTGATGATCCTGGACTTGCAGAAGCATGGGTTCGAAGAGGCGCGGGAGTTGTATGCCGATGTTTGGTTGGGGTTTTCGGAGGTCGAGTTATTGGCGTTTTTGAAGAAGGCCCGGTTTCGGCATCCGGAGTTGGGGGTGGTGCATCGGGAGGAGGCGGTACCTCATTTTGAGACGGTTTTGGCTACGGGGCAGAAGTAGGGGAGGCCTGGAGGCGGTCTGGCCAGGGCCGTTGGGTGGTTGCGGGCGGCGGGGGAGACGACGTTGTTGGCTGCCAACGGGATCCCGTTGCGGTGGGGCCAAGTTTTCAAAACGGTAGGCCAGTGAACTATGCGTTGCGGGTGACCACCTCTCGTTCGGGGCGGTAGTTTAGCGATGTTGCGAATGATGACGTCCGGGTCCAACAATTCACGGTTCGGGCCGCGGCTTCGTCAGCCGCTCCGTTTTACGGTGCCAGCGGTGGGAAGGTTGTTGGACGAGGAACACGGGCTTGGCAATCCGGCCGGCGTGAAGAGCCTTGGCGCGGGGATGATGAGCGCCGAGACCGTGGTGGGATTCGAATCGCTGCTAAGCGTGTCGATGCGGAGTGCGAGGTAGGAAAACGGGTTGGCGTGCACCGTCCGTTATCAAGAAGTGGATCCCCAGGGCGACGACCCGGAAGCTCCCTCGCCGCTCCAGATGCAGTGTAGTGGGCGGCGTGGCCGCCCACTACAGCGATCCCGCCTATTGGCCAATCGGCAGAAAGGTTCCCGCCGGCGAAGACAGCCCGTTCACCACTAGAACCGTTTCATAGTCGCCACTGGGAAGACTCGGGACCAGGAACACCAACTGATGCAACCCGGGAAAGCCCGAGAGCCCGGAGTATGCCGGAACCACCGTGGTGGTCTGGCCATTCCGGGTGAGCCGGATCTCGGAGGAATTGGAGATCGGATAGCCACCGTTACGGGCAGGCGGAATCTGACCGGCGGGAACGGGGGGAGTGGTCAGCCCGAGACCCGTGCCATAAAGGACTACAAACTCACCAGGACGCGCCGGACGCAGCGCGAGTCCGCTGAGTTGCCCGTTCGTGCCGAAGAGATTCGCGGGCCCAATATACGCACTGCCATCATTGGCCGTGGCCGCCAAATATCGGCTATCCTCCGGCGTAAAGCGGAAAGTCGCAGGGTTAACCCGGCGAGACTGGGTCGGCACCACGGTACTGCGTAAGTTACTGTATTCCACCGTAACTGTCACCGGACCCTCCGGGATATTATCCGGGGCGATGGCGTTGATTTGAGCCGAGCTGGTGAAGGCGATAAATGCTTCCTGATCGTTCACCAGCACCCGGACATTGTTCAGCCGGCGCGGTGCGACGTTATTCACAAAGGACTGCCCCCAGTCTCCAAAATCGTCGCCGAGATCCGAGCCGAAGATCGTGAAGAACCCACCCGGGGTAATCGCATTGTTCGGGGAGAAAGAAGCGCTGTTCACAATGCCAGAGCTCTGGAAGCCAGGCTTAGGCAGCCCTACGGTCGACGTAAACGGACTGTTGTAAATTTCTTTTACTTCGGCGGCTGAGAGTGGCCCAGAGTAGGCGCGAAACAGGGCGATCCGGGCAGGAGCCCATTCAAAGACATCGTTACTCAGAAACAGCTGAACCAACTGTTCCGGATTCACTGCGGGGTCCATCACACCGAGCGCAGTTCCGCCGGCGCGGGATGCCACGAGGGCACCGTTGAGATAAAGCAGTAAGTCACCGGGTTTTTTTACCATAACGACGTGGTAGTAAATGCCGTTCGCGAGCTTATCGTTGGCGGTGCTGCTGACGCCTGAATAGTAGGCCAGAAAGCCAGAAGGGTCCAAGGCCAGGCCTTCTGAACGAGTCCGGTTTACGCAGCCGTAGACCCTCCGCCAGCCCGTGCTGTCGGGGCTCATAGCAAAAATGAATTCCATCGAGTAGTTGTCGCGGGGCACCTTGTCTTTTGCTTGATAGGTGAGTCCGCCCTGCGCAGAGAGCGGACTGCGCGAGCCTTGGATGTCATACACCGTCCGAGTCTGGCCGAAAACGGTATCGGTGATAAACCGATTGTTGCCGCTCGCGTTGGATGGGGTGAGGGGAGCACTCCCGGATCGTTGCGGGTTCAGTGTGCCCTGAAATAGATAATTGGAAACCTGTACGGCATTCTGAGCCTGACTCAGGCCCATCGAAAGTAGGAACAGTGAAAAAAACGTGCGCATGATAGCCTCTCAAGCGCAGTGTATCGTATTCGGGAGAACCTACCCCGGAGGGGCTAATGCCCGGCTGCGAGGGAGCCACTCGGGGAGGGCGCGGAAGAAGGCGCGGAGGCGCGGGAGGAAGTATTCGGCGAGTTCGAGTTCGCGATCGGGAGAGCCCGCAATGATTCCTTTGGCGGCGGCGATGGAGCGAAACCAGGACAATTTATTTCTGTCGCCTGCGCGTATCACAGACCTCTCGGCCCCCTCGCCAGGCACAGAGCTATTTCATGGCGGAGCGGAAGGAGGAGAAAGCTACTAGTGTGGCGCTAAGGCTAATTGCCAATCGACTGCGATAACAAGTACTGTTACTCTCGATTCAACGATGTTAGCCAGAATCCTCATTTTCTCTCTTGGGCTGAGTGGCGTAGGGGCTGCGCAGTCAGTCACGGTGGCGGTATCGCCGACGGCGGCGACGAATCGGGTGGGTGAGACGCGACCTTTTACGGCGACGGTGCGGAACACCGCCAACATCGCGGTGAACTGGACGGCGACGGCAGGCACGATTACCTCCGGCGGGGTTTTTACGGCTCCTGCGACCCTTCCGTTGGGCGGGTTGGCGACGGTACGGGCTACTTCGGTTGCGGATGGGACGAAATTTGCGACGGCGGATATAACCCTGCAAAACGCGCGGCCTACGATCACATCGCTGAATCCTACGGCGGTGAATACGGGAATGCCTTATACCCTTCTGATCAAGGGGACTAATTTTTTGCCGACGAGCACAGTTACTTTAGAAGGGGTCGCGGCGGCGGTTATATACCTGGGGCCAACGGACTTGCAGGTATCGGCGGTAGCGACGAATCTGCCAGGGAACGCGATTGACGTGATTGTTTCGAATCCGGACCCGGGGGCGTCGAGCAGCGGGATGATGGGCGTAGCGGTGTTGGCGGCGGTGCGGGTGACGGTGAATCCGACGGGGGCGACGGTGGTGGGCGGGGCGAGTTTACGGTTTACGGCCACGGTGGCGAATACGAGCGTGCCGACGGTGAATTGGTTCGTGAACGGGGTGCCGGGAGGGAATACGGGAGTAGGGTTGATTGACGGGACGGGGCAGTACACGGCCCCGGCGGCGCCACCGGTGGGAGGACGGGTGGAGATAAAGGCGGTGAGTGTTTTTGACGCGCGGGGGGAAGGGATCGTGACGGCGAGCGTCCAGAATGGGGTGCCGGTGTTGAGCGGGGTGACGCCGGACACCGTGACGGTGGGGACAAATCCTTTGGGAGTACTGCCTTTTAATCCGGGATTGTTGGTGCCCCAGGCGGGGCCGGGAGGGGCGACGTTTACGTTGACGGGATCGGTGTTTGCGCCGACGGCGCGGGTGTTTCTGGGGGGAAGGGAGCTTTCGACCACGTATGTGAGCAGCACGGAACTGCGGGCGACGGGGACGATGGGGCCGGTGGCAGGTCAGATGGCGATGTTGCGGGTGGTCAACCCGGCGCCAGGCGGGGGGGAGTCGGGTCG
>JBKJLJ010001060.1:0-5395 GCA_046597015.1 Bryobacteraceae bacterium | reverse complement strand
CGTCATCGTATCAAACGAGGCATTTGTGGCAAGCCCTCCGTCTCCGGTAAAGCCTGCCGTTCCGTTGCCTGCGATCGTGCTGATGACGCCGGTAGCTGCGTCTACCTTCCGAACTCTTGAACTTCCCAAGATATAGAGGTTCCCCGCAGAATCGAAGGCAACGGCGCTGGCGGCCACGTTCGCCAGCGTTGCAAGGCCGCCATCACCGCCAAACCCGGGGGCGCCGGTGCCCGCCACGGTGCTTATGATGCCATTCGCCGCAATCTTGCGGACCCGGTTGTTACCGGTATCGGCGATAAACAGGTTGCCTAACCGATCAAATGCCAAGCCTCGGGGCTGGAAGAGCCGCGCCGCCGTGGCGGGACCGTTATCGCCGGAAAATTCCGCGGCGTCCCCACCAGCGATCGTCGTGAGGGCTCCGGATCCCGCGTCCACCCGGCGAATTCGATTATTGTTGGTGTCCGCAACGAAAATATTCCCTGACGAGTCGCTTGCCACGGCGAGGGGGTTAAACAATGTTCCGGCAACGGTGCTGACCACCCCCAAGGGCGTCACCTTGCGGACGTTGTTCAAACCCGTGGCCGCGAACAGGTTGCCCAGCGAATCGAAGGTCAGCCCGCGGGGTGCGCCGACTTCGGCTACCGCGAGACTGCCATTGGTGCCTCCGTAGACCCCAGTGCCGGCGACAGTAGTGATGATTCCGGAGTCGGAAACTTTGCGGATTCGGTTATCCGCCGAATCGGAAAGAAACAAAGTGCCGGCTGCGTCCACCGCGACTCCAAAGGGAAGGAGCAAATTAGCGGAGGTAGCGGGGAGGTTGTTGCCGGCCGATCCCGAAGGCACCATACCGGCGATAGCGGTTGTGCTCTGCCCCGTTATGCGCACCACTTGGCGCGATGCGTTGACGCCGATGAACACGTTGCCCTGGTTGTCCACGGCGATTCCAGAAAGGCCTCCGAACCCCGAACCGGTCACCCGCGAAATGATGCCTGCAGCGTTCACCGAACGCACTCGGCCAGAACCGCCGTCGGAAATATAGAGTGTATTGTCCATACTTATGGCCAAATCGGTTGGCGAATCAAAGGCCGCCGACGTAGCCGCCCCCCCGTCACCGGTAACACCCGTGGCACCGTTGCCAGCCACCGTGGAGATGATTCCCTGCGGTGTGATTTTCCGCACCCGGCGATTCCCCGAGTCCGCTACAAAAAGATTTCCCGCGGCATCCAGTTCTACCCCGCTTGGTTGAAAGAGTCCGGCCAGGGTGGCTGGTCCCCCGTCTGCGAAAAACCCCGCGGTACCAGTGCCGGCCAAGATACTGCTGGTCCCGTCAAGTAGTACCTTGCGGACGGTGTGGCTGGCGATCTGACTGACATAGAGAATTCCAGCTGAGTCCACGGCAATACCTGTCGGGCCGGGTACCGCGGCCACCGTGGTGATGTTGCCCCCCGGGGTGACCTTACGGATTCGTCCATTCGCGGAGTCGGCAATGAAGAGGTTCCCGGCTGCATCGACAACCAGGCCCGCAGGTGTATCCAGCTGAGCCTGTGCGGCGGATCCACCGTCTCCACTGAAGCCTTGCTTGCCGTTCCCCGCAACCACTGCAATCGTTCCCGCCGTATTAATCCGAAATACCTGGTGAAAGTAGGTATCTCCCACGAAGATATTGCCCACGGCATCGACCGCCACGTTCCGGGGCGAGATCAGGTTGGCGTTGATGGCCGGCCCTCCCGCGCCTTGGAGTTGGAATTGCCCGTTCCCCGCGACGGTGGAGGCAACGTAATACTGGCCAAAGGCAAGCGGGGCGAGAAAGGCCACGACAAGAGCGGTATGCGATTTGAGCATGGCTATATCATAGTCCAATACAAATAGACGCCCAGTTTCCGGGTTCCCCGCACTGCTTGGGACGAATCACCAGCCACGGCAGTTCGATGAAGGGAGCCGACGGAGCGCTAAAACTTTTCCGTTGCTGGCCGCAGAGAGATGGCGACTGCCAGCTACCGCCAACACGGTGGGCTCAGACCTGGAGGGTTGAGCTAAGCTTTTAAAGCGAGGCTCGACCCAAAGCGCACAGGGCAGCTCAAGCGCGGACCATTTATTTTGTGCGCATCATCCGGAAAAGAAGAGGAACGATGCTCTCACGTTGGATTCGGAAAGTCCTTTTATCTGCCACAATTTTGTTTCTGCCGGGAACCAGTCTTGTTGCGCAGACGACGGTGGAAGTACCCTTCGACCAGTTCATCGAGGCTGGCGCGGTGCCCAGGGAAGTCATCGCAAGATTTCTAAAGGGTCCGTCCTGGGCTAAATTCGATGCCGAGCTTGGCTATGTCCCGGGTAACTATCTGCCCGCCGATGGGATGGACAAGAGCAGCTCTATTTCCACAGTGCAAGCGAGCGGAGCGCGGACGTCCTTTCTTTATGCGGGCAAGAAGAGCCGGATTAACACTTATGGAGACAGTTTTACCCACGGCGATCAGGTGAATGATGGGGAAACCTGGCAGGAGTATCTGGCCGGGCACATCGGTGAACCGATCCGGAACTTTGGGGTGGGCGGATATGGCGTCTATCAGGCTTACCGGCGCATGATTCGCGAGGAACGCACCCAGCATGCGGCGGATCACCTGGTGTTTTACATTTGGGGCGACGATCATATTCGAAGCCTGCTCCGGTGCCGGCATGCGATTATTTATAAGCGTTGGAGCGATCGCGGCGGCACGATGTTCCATGCTAATTTCTGGGCTCATCTGGAGATGAACCTGGAGACGGGTCAATTTGTAGAGAAAGAGAACCCGCTGAACACGCCAGCGTCACTCTACCGAATGACGGAACCGAAATTCATGGTGGACAAGCTGAGGGACGATCTTGCGTTGCAGCTGTACGCGGTCGCCATGGGGTACACGCGCGAGCTGAACCGCGAAGCGACCGACAAGCTCGCGTCGCACTTGCAATACCAGATGGATTGGAGCCGGCCCACGGAGCTGAAGACGCAAGCCAAAGGGTTATTGGATCGATACTCGATCGCCGCGACCCGGTTCACGCTATCAAAAGTTCGGGAATTTGCGGCGAAGAATCGAAAGAAGCTACTGGTCGTGCTGTTTGATCCGCGCGGTGCCATGGTGGAGTTGAAGGATAAGGGCACGCGATACGATCAGGCGATCGTCGACTACCTGAAGCTAGAGAAGTTCGATTATTTTGACATGAACGAGGTCCAACTTCGCGATTTCGCCCAATATCGTATTTCCTTTGAGGAGTACATGAAAGTGTACTTCATTGGTCACTACAATCCGCGCGGCAATCACTTTTTCGCCTATTCGATCAAGGACAAGATTGTCTCCTGGCTTGAGCCGAAGCCCTTACCTTATCGCAAGCGGGACGAGGAACTGGTTGATTTTCAGGGGTATCTGAAGACGACGCGATAAAGGGGGCAGCGCTCGCTTGCGGGTCTGTTCCGAGGTCCGATCGCTAAGGGCGATGGTCGCTAAAGTCTAGATGGATGGAAGTGCCCGTTTCTCCGAGGGCGGCGGTCACTCTAGCACGCGGGTTGCCCAGCGCCGCGGATCTTTAACCAGGTTACGGGCATTCTGGAAGTTAGGCGTTCTGAACTCCACCGGACTGTTTTGCCGAAATAATCTCTCCTCGGCTCGCGGTTTGCGGGAGTTGAGTCGATAAGGCATCTAAAGGCCTGGATGCCCCAACCTGCCAACATTTGCGCTCGGATGGTTCTCGTTTTGACGGTAGCTGGCGTATGCCTCGGCCAACAGTACACTTTCCGACACTACGGGCCGGCGGAGGGTCTCCAGAACCTTAGCATTCTTTCGCTGGCCCAGGACGGCGAAGGGTTCCTCTGGGCCGGGTCGGAAGCCGGCCTGTACCGCTACGACGGAACCCGGTTTCGTCTAATGGGTGCCGCAGAGGGACTGCCGTGCAGCACCGAAGTCCAGGCTCTGCACGTGACTGGGGAGGGAGTGCTCTGGGCCAATACCTGCTCGAAACTCTTCCGGTTTGACGGGCACCGCTTTCAGGTAATGGCAGGGGTAAGCGACATGTTGAAGCGTGCGCAGGCCATGGCGGACGGCCCGCGCGGAAATCTGGTGGTGGCCACCAAGTCCGGATTACAGGAACTGGTGCCGGACGGCGCCGGGGGATCCTTCACGGCCCGACCGTATCTGAGGGGGGAGGGACCCGGCCGGACGAGCGCGGCAGGAATTTTCCGAGACGGGACAAAGCTCTGGTTCGGCTGCGAAAGCTCCGTCTGCGTGGAAGAGAACGGTCACGTGCTGCAATATGGAGAGGAAGAGGGTCTGCCGGCCGACTCCTGGGATGCATTCGGACTTACCGAGGGCGGGACAGTCTGGGTCCGCAGTCCGCAGAAGCTCTACTGGAAAGCAGCCGGAGCCAAGCGGTTTCTGCGGGAGACGAGTGAGATCGCTCCCAGTATGTACTGGGGCGCGCTGACGGCTGGACCCGGCGGAGGGCTCATCGTCCCGACGGATAAGGGAGTGGTCGTGAACCAGGGCGGTCGCTGGAACGTGATGGATGAAACGCGGGGGCTGCGCTCCTCGATGGCGACCGCCGTACTGAGGGACCGCGACGGTTCGTTGTGGGTCGGTATGGCCGGAGCGGGGCTGGCCCGTGGGTTGGGAAACGGGGAATGGGAAAGTTGGACGAAGGCTCAGGGCTTGGCCTCGAACCTCATCTGGAACATCCTGCGGGACAGGAAAGGTTCGCTCTGGGTGGCTTCCAGTATGGGCTTGACGCGGTTCGAGGGACAACTGCCGAAGCGGACCTGGACGAGAAACGACGGCCTCGGCGGCGACACGGTCCGATGGTTAGGCGAGACTTCCGACGGAGCGATTTGGGCGATTTCCTGGCCGGGTGGGTTGGCCCGCATCGATCCGGTGACGGGGAAGACTCGACTCGCCGGAAAGGAAGAGGGGTTGGAGGGCGCGCCCGTGGGGGGTCTCGTTGACCACGCCGGCCGGTTGTGGGTCGCGGCCAAGAACGGTCTATTCCGTAACGATAGCCCCACCCTTTCCCATCGTTTCGTGAGGGTGGGCCCACCCGCGTTGGGGGCTGCGTGGTTCGTCACCGAGGATAAGCGGGGAAACGTGTGGGTGACTGGCCCGGGCGGGTTCTGGAGGCATCGGGAGGGCGAGTGGCGGCGTTACCAGAAGGCCGACGGGCTGCTCAGCAACGATCCTTATGTTATCGCGGTGGCGCCGGACAATTCGCTCTGGGTGCGCCACCGGTATGACGCGGGCGTCGAGCGGGTGGAATTCGATAGCGACGGGACGCTGCGATCTACCGCCATTGTCGCGGTTAACGCCTCTTCGGTCGACGTGACGGCCTTTCACGGGTTCGATGCTTTGGGGGGATTTTGGCGGGGCACGGCTAAAGG
>JBKJLJ010000653.1:0-3203 GCA_046597015.1 Bryobacteraceae bacterium | reverse complement strand
ACCCCATGTCCATCCCAGGGAACGTCTATCAACTCGGCGATCCCCGCCTTAAAAATCCCACTTGGGATCGCTTATTCAAAACCGGCGTCATAGACGTAAATGGCGCGGTGCGCAATGTCCTCCCCGGCGAACAGCCGGTCTTTCAGATTCGGCCGCCAAACTCACTTCGCACCACCCCCATTCGCTATGGCAACCTGCGCAACCAGTGGGCCACCACTCTCGACGGCTCGCTCATCAAAAACACCCGGATCCGGGAAGGTTGGAATATGCAGTTCCGTGTCGATGCGTTCAATGCCCTCAATACCGCGGTCTTTTCCTCCGACCCCAACCTCGACCCAACCTCGCCAAACTTCGGTAAAATTTTCCGCGACAACGGACAGTCCAACTTTCCTCGAAATATCCAGCTCGGACTGCGCTTCGTCTTTTGAGAAATGCCATGGGAGGGCGCAGTCCTATTCCTCCACGGCCGCGGCGGCCCCGGCGTTATGCGGGCCGCCCGCCCGGTTCAACTTCTAAGGCACCTTCACGCCGCCTGGAAAATGCGACTCATGCCACCGCATCGACCGCTCCGTCCAGTCAATCACATGCCGAGACTCCCGTATCCCGTGCCCCTCCCGCGGATACCGCACAAAGATCGTCTCCACCCCCACGTCCTTCAACCCAATATAAAACTGCTCCGCCTCCGACAGCGGCACGTCATTGTCATTCTCCCCGTGCACCAGCATCGTGGGCGTCGCCACCTTCCCCACATGCTTGAGCGACGACCGCTCCCACAGCACATCCATCAGGTTCCCCTGATGCGGAAACACCCCAAACGTCATCTGCTCATACTGGTTGTAGTAAGTAGTGTAATTATAACTAACTAGGTTAATAATCGCCGCCGTCGGAATCGAACTCTTGAAAATCCGCGACTGCGTAATCAACCACGAACTCAACTGCCCCCCGTAACTCACCCCCTCCACCCCCAGCCGGTCCCGGTCAATCCATAAATTCCGCCGCATCGCCGCACTCAACCCATACAGCACGTCCTGCCCCTCGTTCCCGTTCTGATCCCCAAAAACCCCGTCCGCAAACGATTGCCCATACCCCGTCGATCCCCGATAATTCACCATCAACGTCGCCCAACCCTTCGCCGCGTAAACCTGATTCTTAAAGTTGAACGCCGGTCCCTGCTGCCCATGCGGACCCCCATGAATCACCACAATCAGCGGATGCTTCGACCCCGCCGTCATTCCCAACGGCTTCGTCAAAAACGCCTCCACCTCCCACTTATTGTCATTACTCACAAAAGTAAACGCCTCCACCGGAGCAACCTCCACCCCCCGCAGTAACTCCGCATTCAAATCCGTCAACTTCTCCGCCGGCCCATTGCCGGTCTTCAAATACAGCTGCGCCGCATCTCCCGCCGTCGCCAACGCGTAAGCCACCACCCCACCCTTACCCACCGAAAACGCCTGCACCGCCCCCCGGTCCCCCACCACCTTCTCCGCCTTCCCCGCTCCCCCTCCCTGCCGATACAAGTACACGTTCCCCCGCTCCTGCACCGTGAAGTACACAAACGTCCCCTCCGGCCCCCACACCGGCGCACCCTGCCGATTGTCGATCGTTCCAAACTCCTTCCGCCCGCTCCCATCCGCCCCCATCATCCAAACATGCGTATCCTCCATCGTCGTCTCCAGATCCGTCAGCCCCCGCTTGCATCCCTGATACGCAATCGTCTTCCCATCCGGCGACCACAACGGCCTATACTCAATGTTCTCCGTCGCCGTCAGCCGCCGAACCGACCGGTCCGCCACCCGCAACGCAAACAGATCGTAGTTGAAGAACTGGTCTTCATTCGGCTCCCGGTTCGACACAAACAGAATTTCATCCCCCTTCGGCGACCAATCCACGGAATGTTCATAATGGTTCCCGCTCGTCAGTTGCGTAATCGCCCCCGTCCCCACCTCGACCACAAACAAATGGAGCCGCTTATTATCATTCAGCCGCGAATTCCCCTCGCTATCATCCGGCTTATACAAGTACCGCGTAATGACGATCGGATCGCCCTCCACGTCTTTCGTTTCCGGCCCCGGCTGCGCATCCACAAACACAATCCGCCTCCCATCCGGCGACCACGCAAACGTCTTGCCGTTCGAAGGCAGCGGAGCGTTCGTCCCTTCGAGCTTCGTCAGGAAGCGCTTCCCCGACCCATCCGCATTCGCCACCACCAACCCCGCCTTGTCGCCGACCTTCCCGCTGTAGGCCACCCGCGTCCCGTCCGGCGACCAAACCGGATCCCCGGACCCCACCATCCCTTCCGACAGCGCGACCGTCGCCCCGCCCACCAGCGTCCGGATAAAGGTTTGGCCATAGGGCCGCCGCGGACCGTCCTGTTTGGTAACCGTATACGCCACCCGCCGCCCATCCGGCGACAGCGCCACCCCGGTCACCGCCTGCAAGCGAATCAAGTCTGCCGGCCCCAAACCAGCTGCCAGCAACCAACCCGGGATCAGAAGCACGAGAGGCAAAAAAGAAGGACGCATAGCTAATAGCATCGCAATCCTCTCTCGAACCGCGTCTGGTGCAAGGAATGCCCCCCAAACACCGCATCGGTCGCTCCGTGGGCATCGACCTCGCCCTCGGAATGCTCTTCACGCCCTTCCTCATCGGGGTCCAGATGTTTGCGCTCAGCCTCGTCGTCCTCTCCCTACCGCTCCGGAATCAACCCGCCCCTCAATTCACCTTGCGCACCACCGGCTTGCCCACCACCGGAGCATCGGAATAAACCAGAATCTCCACTTTGCCCTCCTCCGCACCGCTCACGTTCTTCCCCAGTCCCAGCGTTTTCACCCGCTTGTCATCCAACGGAAATGTCTCCACCAGGTACTTCCGAATCACATAACTGCGAGCCTCACTCAGGGCGCTGGCTTTATCCGAATCGCCGGTTCTACCAGTTCCCGTCGTGATCACAACCGCACCAAATGCGGCACTCTGCATATATTGCCCGGCCTCTTTCAGCAGATTCTGATTCCGCAGCTTGGCCGCGTCGGGTTTCTCAAACAGCTTCTTCGCATCAAAGCTAAATCGCTTCACCAGCGGCTGCGTCGGAAGCTGAGCGATCGCATGGTTCTTAATCTCCGCCGGATCCGTATACCCCCGGTCTTTAAAAAACCCCCGCAGGAAAAAATTGTGCTTCATCGCCTCGGCATCTTCACGAATTG
>JBKJLJ010000522.1:0-4676 GCA_046597015.1 Bryobacteraceae bacterium | reverse complement strand
ACGGATAACGGAGCCGCTGCCCCAGACCTGGCCGGAGGCGACGGAACGGACCCCGCGGTTCGAGCGGGAGAAGAGTTCGTCTTCTGCGAGGCGAACTTTGGTGGGATGGCCACCGTCAGAAAAGAGGTATTCGGATTGGGCTGAGAGGACGCCGACCGCGGTAAGGAGAATGAATAAGAGTCGTAGTGAGTGCATGGGTAAGTTTACAAACTTAACCGTAACACAAGGAGGACCCGGCAGCTCGGTTTAGAGCCTCCGGTGGGTGCCCGTTATTCCCCCTGATAGCGTGTTGTGCCAGAAACTGCTCATCCTGGTGGCGTTCCTGCTCGCCTCACCGGCTTTACGATGGCGCAGGGCGTTTCGGCGACGCTGTCTGTTGGACCTGAACACCGGGCCGGTGAATTTGGCGTCTGAGAGCCCTGTGGGCCGGGCTTTGCGCCAGTCGAATAACCGGAATTTCGCGCTGCGGCTAGGGCTGGCTTGGCGGCTGCCGGACTTGACGCGGCCGGTGCTGCGCATGGGCCATGGCATCTTCTCCATTGAGGAGTTTGGGGGTAACGGGAGTAATCCGATTCAGAACCCGAGCCAGCGACGTTGGCCACCCGAGGCGGCAGGGTAGCATCGCTGGAGAACCGGAACGAATGCTGAACCTCGCCGGGGTCGCAGGCGGTGGCACGTTTTCGGAAGATGGAGAAGAGTTTTTGATAATCCGATGAGCGGATAACCTGAGGCAAGCTCACAGGGGCTAGAGTCGAGTTTCACTTTGGGGGACAAGTTCAATCGGCCCCGCTACGCCCCCATAAGCTACTCTGAGGAACCGCGCACAACGGACTCGCTCCGGCGCGGCAGGATGGGCGAGTTCCTCGCCCTTTGGTACCGCGCCCTCACGGCCCGTGCGCTTTTGACCGTCCGTAGAGGTTTCAGTCAGCGGAGGAGATCCGTGGGCTTTCGCAAGCGGGTAAACAAGTTTCGTTACTCCCCCAGTACCTGACGGGCGGCGCAATGGGGAGGGGACTCAAGTGATACTTGGGAGGATGCACGGGAGAGCTGGATGCGGTGCATTCGACTGTGGCGACAGGCTGTTTGTGCCTTTCCAATCTGTCGCGGTGACGGGAGCGGAACACCCTAACCTAACCGGGTGAGAATCGGCGTTGGATGCGGTGCTTAGCGGGTTTTGCGCCCAGGGGCGGAGATTTCGGCGCAACGAAAGCAGTCTGACTTGGCTTTTGGAGAGTGGTGGGTAAAATCTGGACTTTTTCCGCGCGGACTATGAATCGCTGCGGGGCGGGGCCGACGTAGGAGAAGGGGTAACAGGTGACCAGGGTCAGGATTTCGTTGTCGCCGTCGGCGGCGAGAACCGTTACATCCGAAGGGTCAACAATTTGGGTGGAGACGACCGAATATTGGTAGCCGCCGCGGGGGGTGGTGAGGGTAATCTGGTCATCCAGTTGGATGTCCCGCAACTGGCGGAAAAAGGTGTCGCGATGCCCGGACAACCCTACGTTCCCTTCCTCACCCGGGAAGGCGGTCCCCTGAATGTGACCGACCGCGCGACGAAGCACTAAGCCAGTTGTTCCCTCGATCACGATCGAAGAGAGACCGAGACGGGGGATTTCTATCAATCCGATCAAGCCTTGGAGGTTCTTGAGCGGTACCGGCTTCGGCGAGTCCGGGGTATTTTGCTGGGATTCCCGCCGTCGCTCGGACACCATCTCTCGAAGATGCCGGAGTTCCGCTTTCTGAAATAGCCACGTATCGATGAGCACAAAGGCGACGTAACCCAACATCGATATGGCTACACCGAAGAGCATGGCCTGGATCCACCGGACGATGGGGCCCAGAGAGCCGGGCCTGAAATCTTTGGTCACTTCGCCACCGCCCGATACCCGGCCCGGGCGCGCACGATGAGCTTGCCCCGTTCCATCGAGTCGGCGACGACGCGAATTTTTCGGTAGGCATTGGGCTGGCGGGCACTGTTGGAGGTGTAGCCGATGATGTACTGGCTGCGAATATCCCGAGCGATGCGCTCGGCCGCTGCAACAATCGCTTCCCGGGTGGACGGGAAATAGGCCTCTCCGCCGGTGGCCGCGGCGAGGCGTTTTAAGGCTCCCGGGTTGCGGTCGGGGTCGGTGGGTTCGAAGATGCCGAGGGTATAGAGGAGTACGTTGGATCGCTCGGCGAGCACCAGGACTTCGGCCAGGGTTCGTTTACTTGCGTTGTCACCGCCGTCGCTGATGACGATGAGCGCCTTCTTTTCGCGGGTGTCGGTCTGCACCCGTTCGAGGGCCGTTGCGATGGCATCGTACAAAGCCGTTTGGCCGTTGGCGGGGGTGTTGGCAATGGCGCGCGTCAACTCGTCGAAACGCCGGGTGAACCGGATGGCGGCGGGCAGCCCCAAGGTGACATATTCGTTGAAATTGACGACGAAGAGTTCGTCCTCCGGGTTGCTGGAGGCGACGAACATTTTTGCCGCGGCGACTACGTCGTCGAGCTTTCGCCGCATGCTGCCACTATGGTCGACGACCAACCCGACGCTGACGGGGGAGTCTTCCTGTTTAAAGAGTCGAATGGTCTGCCTGACACCGTCCTCATAGACGGTGAAGTCCCGTTGCGAGAGGGCCGCCACCAACTGCCCCTTGGCGTTGCGGACGGTCGAATGGAGCACGACAAAATCTACATTGACCACGAGGCCGAAGGGCTCCCCGACGGTGGAGTCGGCCAAAGGGGGGGCCTGACCGAAGGCGATTAAGGACCAGGAAAAAGCGGCCCGGGGGGCAATTTCCCCCCCACCCTTCATATTGCCTCGATAGGCTGGTAATCCGGCTGCCACATGGCGGCCTGGACTTGTTCGACGATGTCGTCGAATACGACGCCGGAAAGGCCTTCGGCTTCGGCCTGTTCGGCCACGGCGACGGCGACAGTGGCTGAAGCGTTGCGGAGATCGTCGATCTGCGGCAGGAGCGAGGCCCCGGGCATGCGCACGGCGACCATGCTGGACACGGCATTGGCCGCGGCTCGGAACATGCCGTCGCTGATTCGGCTGGCTTGAGAAACGATCGTTCCCAGACCCAATCCAGGGTAAAGAATGGCGTTGCTGAGTTGGGCTACTACGTAGGTGACGCCTTTGAAGGTAACGGGTGCGAAGGGACTACCGGTGGCGATGAGGGCCCGCCCGTCGGTCCAATTGATGAGGTCTGCCGGGATGGCTTCGGCGCAGGAGGCGGGCGAGGAGAGAACAATGATAATGGGACGTTCCATTTGTCCGCCCATTTCCCGCACCATCGCCCGGGTGAAACTACCTGGGGTGCCGGAGGCCCCGATCAAGATGGTGGGGACGACGCGGGTAACGACTTCGGCCAGACTAATTGAGTCGTCGATGTCATTTCGCTTCCAGTGTTTCGATTCTTCTTCCGATCGGGCGTAGGGCACTTGGTGTGAGCGCAGCCGGGACGCCCCGCCGGAGCGGAGGAGCCCTTGCTTGTCGACGCACCAGATACGGCGACAGGCGTCGGCCCTGGAGAGACCCTCGCAGACCATGGCATCCCGGAGTTGGTTGGCGACGCTGATGCCGGCGGTGCCCGCGCCGAAGATCACGATGCGCTGCTGGCGCAGGGGGGTGCCACAGACGCGGACGGCCGAGATGATGGCCGCGAGGGTGATTGCGCCGGTGCCTTGGAGACTGTCGTTAAACGTACAGACCTTATCCCGATACTTTCCGAGAATTTTCCGGGCATTGTCGGGTTCGAAATCTTCCCACTGCAGGAGAGCGCGGGGGAAGAGTTTGGTGACCGTTTGTACGTAGGCCTGGATAAATTCTTCGTACTGTTTGCCGCGGATCCGCTCGTGGCGATTGCCTATGTACATGGAATCGTTGAGTAGCGAGGCTTCATTTGTGCCGACGTCGAGCATAATCGGTATGACTCGTTTGGGGTCGACCCCGCCGGCGGCGGTATAGATGGCGAGTTTGCCGATGGCGACTTCGATGCCGCCTATTCCCCAATCGCCGACGCCCATGATGTTTTCGGCGTCGGTGGCCAGGATGAGATCAACATCTTCGGACCGCATGCCGAGGTTTTGGAAGGCTGCTTCGATTTGGTCGACTTGGTGGATGGAGAGGTAAACGCCGCGGGGGCGGCGGCACTCGTGGTGGTATTGCTTGATGGCCAAGCCGACGGTGAGGTCGTTGACGATGGGGATCATTTCCCGGAGGTGCTCGGAGAAGAGGTTGTAGAAGAGGACTTCGTTGCGATCGTGCAGCGCGGTTAGATAGATGTTTTTGCTGATCGCGTCGGGGAGCCGTTCGAATTGCATATAGGCGCCTTGGACTTGCTGGACGAGGGTAGTGACTTCCGGGGGCAAAAGTCCGGTCAAGCCTAGGTCGGCCCGTTCCGCGGTGGAAAATGCGGTCCCTTTGTTGAGCAACGGCGAATTCAAGACGTCGAGTCCGCGGGTTTTCGTTCTCTGGGCTTGCGTGGTGGGTCGGGCAGAGGGCGGAGGGAAACCGAGCAGCGGTCCGACTCTAGTGCTCATCTTGCGAACCGTCGTTTTCACTCTTTACCTCTATGGCCGCCGTAAGAATCCCGGTGGCTCTGTCGATTTAGCGTCACCTAGTGCTGAGTTGCACGAGTTGGAGTCCGCTCCATTCCAGTTGCGGTTCGGTGTAGGAGGGTGGGACG
>JBKJLJ010000488.1:0-2548 GCA_046597015.1 Bryobacteraceae bacterium | reverse complement strand
AGCGGGCGGACTCGGCGGTCCAGGCGGATTCGCTGGCCGTGAGTTCGGTGAGGGCGGCGACCCAGGGTTCCAGATCCTGCTCGACGTCGACGGGCTTCGGCATGTGGTTTTCGTCGAAGCCGGATTGGTAGCGGGTGATGGGCTGGACGGGGAGGACGTAGCCCGTGCCGGACTTGGCTTCGGCGAGGCCACCGGAGTTGGAGGCGACGACGGGGAGGCCGCGGAGCATGGCTTCCATGGTGATGAGGCCGAAGCCTTCGTACCAGAGCGACGGCATGAGGAGGAGGCGGGACTGGGCCAGGACGTCTTCGATGTCGGGGACGGATTCGAAGATGGTGACGTTGGGGAGGGCGGCGAGGAGGGCGCGGTCGGCGGCGGTGGTGCCCCAGCCGGCGAGGGCGGCAAATTCGAGATGGGGCAGGCGGCGGGCGAGGCCGGCGAGGACGGTGACCCCTTTGACGATGCAGGGGTTGACCATCAGGATGTAGCGGTTCGTGAAGCGGCCGAGGTGCTTCCACGGGGCTTGGCCGTAGATGGGCGGATGGATGACGACGGGCTGGACGCCGAGGTGTTCCTTGACGTAGGCGGCCATGTGGTGCCCGATGACGACGATGCCGCGAGCCTGTTTGACGAGGGCGGTGGCGGCGGCGTCCGGGTACCAGCTTTCGGGGCCGAAGGGCAGGAACTGGGGCGTGTGCGCGATAAAAATGAGCCGGCCGGGGGCGACGCGGAAGGCTTCGCGGAGGAGGACGTGGCTGAGGTCCTCAGAGGAGACGAGCACCCAATCCGGCTTGAACCGTTCGATTTCGGCGGCGAGGTGGTGGACGTGGCGGGTGAGGTCCGGCACGCGCAAGATGGTGATGCCGCGGCGGGTGGTTTCTCCGGCTTCGTTATGGGCGGGGCAGACGACGCGGACCTGGTGACCGGCGGCGACGAGGGCTTCGAGCCAGATGAGATTGCTGCGCGTGGAGCCGCCGCGGGGCGGTTCGTAGGAGGCGTTGGAGGTTAGGAGAACGCGCATAGGCGGGAGATTTCCGAGCGGACTTCTTCGTCCGAGAGGGAGGCGATTTCGGCGAGCAGGGCGGAGACTTCGACGGGATCGTACTGGTTGAGATGCTGGGTTTCGAGGAGTTGCGCTAGTTTGGCGAGGGTGGTGTCGGCGGAGTAGACGTCGTCCATGGAGAGTTCGATGGAGAATTCGTCGTGGACGCGGGTGACGAGGAGGACGGCGAGGAGGGAGTGGCCGCCGAGATCGAAGAAGTTATCGCCGGTGGAGATGGCGGGTTGGGCGAGGAGGTCGGCCCAGATGGCGGCGAGGCGGATTTCGGTGTTGGTGACGGGCGGGTTTTGCACCTGGCGGACGGGGGCGGCGTCGAGTTGGCCGGCGCGGAGGGCGGCCTGGATTTGGTCGACGGTGGAGAGGTGGGTGGCGATGTGTTGGTAGTCGTGGAAGCGCTGCGTGGGAACGGCTTCGGTGGGGGTGGCGGCGGGGGCGGCTTTGGGGCTGGAGAAGGCGGCGGCTTGGAGTTGGGCGGCGGTGAGGGTGGCACAGCCTTCGGCTTGGCCGGTAAGTTCCTGGAAGAAGCTTTGGGCGGGAGCGTTGCGGGGGGTGGGTTGGAGTTCGAGGGAGAGCGTTTCGAATTGCTGGCCGAGCCAGCGGGCGACGGCGTGTTCGACGCCGCGGCCGAGGACTCGGCAACTGAGCAAGAAAGTATCGAGGTGGTTTTCAGTGAGGACGAGGAGGCCGGTGAGGCCGTAGTCGCCGAAGCGGTCGGCGACGCGAATGGTGAAGGCTTCGAGGGGGGCGAGTTCGGGCTCGGTGCGGCGGCGGGTCGTGAAGTTGAACTGGTTAGTGCGTTGGGTGAGTTGAGCGGCGCGGGGGAGGTCGGCGGGTTGGAGGGGGTCGATGGAGACTTCGAGGGCGAGGGTTTGGTAGAAGTGTTCGAGGCTGGCGGCGGCGGCGAAGGATTGCTGGAGGTGATAACTGGCGGCGCGTTGGCGGTCGGCGTCGGTGATGACGGGGTGGTCGAAGGCCCAGACGTGTTCGAGGTAGTGGGGGATGTTGGTTTCGGGGAGGGTGAGGCCGAGGACCTCGGGGGCGCCTTCGGCGAGTTCGGCGATCTCTTTGGCGTTGTCGTCGAGGAGGAGGAAGGAGTCGGCACCGAGGGAGAGTTCGGCGGCCATTTGGCGGAGGCCGGCGGACTTGGGGAGCCAGGAGAGGCGATGGGCGGTGATGTGCTCGCGGCGGAGGACCATGGACGGGTTGGCGGCGAAGGTCTGCCAGACGTCGTCGGGATTGTTTTTGGACGAAAGCGCGAGGAGAATGCCGGCGTCGCGCTGGGCGAGGAGGAACTGTTGGAGATGGCGGCGGGGTTCATCGATCGAGACGCCGGTGGGGCCGTCTTCGCCGCAGACGCCGGACCATAGGGTGTGGTCGCAATCGAGGGCGATGAGCTTGAAGGGCGGGCGGTTCAGGGCGTGGAGGAGGCGGGCGATGGCGGTGCCGAGGGCGGTGAAGTAGGCAGGCGTGTAGGGAATGCTGCCGAGG